>NZ_JBZSYN010000151.1:0-7165 GCF_058622915.1 Thermohalobaculum sp.
ATAAAGACTTGAGATAAAGTCGTACAAGTCCGCCAAATTGCTCTTTCCGGAAGCATTGGCCCCGACTATCACTGATACATCGCCCGGCGCCCAAGACACATGGCGTAATGATTTATAGTTTTCAACATACAGGGATTTGATTTTCATAATATTTTTTTATCTCGTGCGTGCGTTCATTTTCGGCATTTTCGTGGTTGGGTTGTCTCCCACGATGTTCCTATACCATCCAATCTGTCCGGCCATCAACTACTAGCCGCGAGCCGGCCGGCCCGCACCATCAGCGCGTGAAGCTCGTTGAATGGCGGGCCGGCCCGACCCACCCTCTCGCCCTATCCACGCCACCGATGGCGCCCGGGCGGCGGAGCCGCCTGCCCTAGCGGGCGCGGGCCAGCCGGCGGCCGCGGGCTTCCGCCTCGCGCAGCTCGGCGTCGCGGGCGTCCATCTTGGCCACCTCGGCGTCGAGCAGCTTGAAGCGCAGGGCGACCAGCTCGGGGTGCATGTCGTTGACGCGGTAGCGGCCGTGCGAGACCTTGACGACGAGGCCGCGCTCGGCCAGGCGCGCCAGCGTGTCGGAGGCGTAGCCGTGCGGCAGGGCGTGGTAGCCCAGGCGTTCGAGATGGGCGTGCATCTCGGCCACCTTGACGTGCTCCTCGCCGTAATGGGCGAGCACGCCGAGGCGCTCGACCACCGCCTCGATCCGGCTGTCGGGCTTGCGCCCGCGCGGGGGGCGCAGGGTCTCGGCCAGGCGGGTCAGGCGGGGGCCGTGGCGCTCACGCACACGAGGCGGCAGCGCCTGCGCCGCGGCGTCGACCGCGGTGACCAGCTTGCGGCGCCTGAGCTCGGCCGCGGCCAGCGCGTCGCGCAGCCGCGCGATCTCGGCGCTCGCGGCCTCGGCCTCGGCGATCAGGGTCTCCACCGCATGGGAGACATCTTGGGAGACATCTTGGCAGACGTCAGGCGCGGCGGGCGCGCCGGTGTGGGTATCGCTCATCTGGGGATCTCCGCGCCCACCGGGGGGGGTGACCCGAGGATTTCGGACGACAATCGTGGGGCCCCGGCGGCAAGCGGCGCAGCATGACATTGCCGGATTTGAGTTCCGTTAATGTCACGAAAGTCGCGGCAGAGGTAAAACTGCGCCGCAATGGGACGGAACCGTGTCAAGGCTGCGTTAACTCCTATATTCAGGCTGTAAGAGTCGACGGGCCCGAGCAGGCGTGATCGGTGCGGTGTGGAAAGGCGCGGCCGATCGCGCTAGGGTGGGCCGGAAGGCAGGTTGCCCGGACCCCGCGCCGCAAGCGCACGAGGCGAGGGCGCGTATCCAGGAGGAGCAAGGATGAAGGTCGCCGCAATCCTGAAGGGCAAAGTGCCCGGGGTCATGTCCGTCCGCCCGGACGAGAGCATCGCCACCTTCGCCCACCGCATGCGCATGGCCCGCGTCGGCGCCATGATCGTGACCGGGAAGAAGGGCGAGCTGGCGGGCATCATCTCCGAGCGCGACGTGGTCTACGGCATCGCCGAGCACGGCGCGCAGGCGCTGAGCATGACCGTCGGCGACCTGATGACGCGCAGCGTCATCACCGTCACGCCCGAGGACAGCATCGCCCGCGTGGCGCATATCATGACCGAGCGGCGCGTGCGCCACCTGCCGGTGGTGGACAAGCGCGAGCTGGTCGGCATGGTCAGCCTGGGCGACGTGGTCAAGCACCGGCTGGAGGAGATGTCGCTGGAGGCCAACGTGCTGCGCGACATCGCGGCGGCCGGGCCGGGGGTCTAGCTTTCGGGGGACGGGCGGCCGCGGGCCTCGCGGCGCTTCTTCAGATAGACATAGATGGCGCCGGCGCCGCCGTGGCGCGGATGGGCCTGGAAGATGCCGACGATGCGGCCGGCATGCGGGCCGGCGCGCAGCCAACCCGGCACCTGGCGGCGCAGGAGCCCCGGCGGCGGCAGCGTGAAGGGCGCCTGGGCGCCCGGGCCGGTGCGGGCGCCGCCCTTGCCGGTGATCACCAGCACGAGGCGCAGATCGCGGGCCACGGCGCCGGCGATGAAGCGCTCGAGCGCGCGGTGGGCCCGCTCGGCGCTCATGCCGTGCAGGTCGATGCGGTCCTGGGGCTCGGCGCGGCCGTTGCGCAGGCGGCGGGAGACGCCGCGGTCGAGGCCCGGCGCGGTCGGGCCGGCGCGGGCCGGCACGGGCGGCGGCGCGAGGTCGTAGGTCACCGGCGGCAGCCGCTGGCCGGGCGCGGCGGGGCGGAGCGGGCGCGGCAGGGGGGACGGGTTCAAGGGCGGATCGGATGCGGCGGGACGCGCGGGCGGCGGGGTGGGCCGGAGCGCAGCCGGATCGGCCTGCGGAGCGCCGGCGCTCTCCCCGGGCGCCGGGGGTGCGCCGCGCCGCCCAGGCGGCAGGGGCGCGGTGTCGCGCATGACGGCGCGCCAGAGCGCCCGGTCCTCCGGCCCGAGGGGGGGTCGGCGGCGCCGGCTCACTCGCCCGTGGCCGCGAGCAGCCAGTTCGGGTCGGCGGCGCCCATGCGGCGCGAGAAGGTCCACACGTCGGTCTGGCGGCGCACCTCGTTGGGATCGCCCTCGACGACGCGGCCCTCGGGGTCGCGCACGCTGGTGATCATCTCGCCGACGAAGCGCAGGGTGATCTCGGCCTCGCCGTTGTGCGGGTCGTAGCTGGCGGCCTCGAGGCGGACGTCGCGCACGCCGATGAAGCGGGACTCGACCTTGAGGCCCTTCTTCTCGCGCTCGGCGAGCGAGGACTCGAAGGCGTCGCGCACGTCGGGCGCGAGCAGATCGTCGAGCGTCTCGCGGTCGCCCTGTTCGTAGGCCATCAGGATCATCTCGTAGGCGCCGCGCGCGCCGTCGACGAAGCGCGAGAGGCTGAAGTCGGCCTCGGCCTCGCGCATCTGGGCGAGCGCGCGGGTGGCATGCTCGGGCACCGGGCGGCTCAGGCCGGGGTCCTCCTCGGGCGCGTCGGCCTTGGCGGCGGGCAGCGCGTGGCCCTCGGCCGGGGCGTGCTCGCGGCGCATGTAGTCGGGCGGCGCCTCGTAGCCCGTGCGCGTGCCGATCACCGACTTGAGGCGGAACAGCACGAAGGCGGCGATCGCAAAGAGGATCAGAAGTTCTATCACCGAGGTGCCCATCGCCGTCGCTCACATTCGCCCCGGGTTCGCCCCGGGTGCGCCCCGGGTTCGCCCCGTATTCGCCTCCGGCCGGCCACCGGCCGCTGCCTTGAAGCGTCGCAGCCGAGCAGCGGCCCCGGAGCCGCCGCTGGCGTGCCGCCGGTTCCTGCCCGCTGGCATCGTTCCATCCTCGGCCTTATGTAAGGGGCCGGCCGGCCCGAGTCCATGCGCCGGGCCCAAATGTATGCGGCGCAGCGGGGGCCGGGCCCCCGCGGCAGACCGGGCCCGCCGGGAGCGGAGCCCCGCTAAAGAGGGAACGCGCGACATGCCGATCTTCCTGGCGCTGGTCATCGTGCCCCTGATCGAGATCGCCCTGTTCGTCGAGGTGGGCGGCTGGCTGGGGCTGTGGCCGACGCTGGCGATCGTGCTGCTGACCGCCTTCGCCGGCACCACGCTGATGCGCGTGCAGGGGCTGGCGACCGTGGGCGAGCTGCGCCAGCGGCTGGAACGCGGCGAGGACCCGACCGGGCCGCTGGCGCATGGCGGGCTGATCCTGGCCGCCGGCCTGTTGCTGGTGACGCCGGGCTTCTTCACCGACGCGGTGGGGCTGGCGCTCCTGGTGCCGCAGGTGCGCGCCGCCGTGATCCGCTTCCTGGCCAAGCGGGTGATCACGGTGGTGAGCCACGGCGGCCCGCGCGGAGGCGACGACGGGGGCGGTCGCGGCGCCGGGCCGGGCACGGTCGAGGGCGAGTACAAGGTGGTCGACCCGGACGGGGACGAGGGCGAGGAGAAGGCCGGCGGGCGCGGCGATGGCGGGCGCCTGCGCTGAGGGCCGGGCGGCTGCTCCAGGGAAGGACCCAGTCTGCGCGAGGCGCGATTTTCACGCATGCGCCCGGCGCGTCGGCGCCGGGTCACGGCTGCCATGAGGCCCCGGCTCGGGGGCCGGGGCAGCGGAGGGTGTGGGGCACCCCGCGGCTGGGGGGCGTGGAGCGCCCGCGGCTAGTGGCTTGGTCTGAAATCTGCACCCGCCGACAACCCGGCCGTCGGAGGCAGGGACCAAGCCGTATCGAACGTGATCCGCGCGGGTCTTGCAAGCAGCAAGCCGCCGGTTACGAAGACGAAACGTAGCTGGGAAATGCATCTGGAAAATGCGTCTGGAAAAGGAGCCAGCTGACCTGACGACGCTTCCGTGCGGCAAAACGGCCCGGATTGTCCGGCGATTGCGCGCCGCAGACCTGATGATGGAATTCACGGAGGGAGCTCGATTATTCACGCATGCGCGTTTTGGCACGCCAGAGTGCCCAGGACCGTGAGCGCTGGAATTTCGAGCCAACCGATGCCCATGCGGGCCCGATTGCCCTCGCCCGCGTGATCTGCTAGGCGCCGGCCAGACCTTTGCCGCCGCCGAGAGGAGCGCATCGATGGCCGAGAACGGAGATCAGGGCGCGGGCAAGCCGCCGTCGCCCGAAGGGAACGCCCAGGGTGGGAACCCGGGTCAGGACCAGGAGCTGCAGATGCCCGACGTGCAGATCCTGGCGCAATTCGTGCGCGACCTGTCGTTTGAGAACGTCGGCGTGATCCAGGGCACGCCCGCGCACGGCCAGCCGGACATCTCGGTCTCGGTCAACCTCGACGCCGGCCACATGAGCGAGGACAACTACCGGCTCAACATGAAGATCACCGCCAAGGCGGTGACGCCCGAAGGCACGCGCTTCCTGGTCGAGCTGGACTATGGCGGCGTGTTCTTGATCCAGAACGCGCCCGAGAGCCACATTCACCCGATCCTGTTCATCGAGTGCCCGCGCCAGCTGTGGCCGTTCGCCCGGCGGGTGGTGGCCGACGTGACGCGCGATGGCGGCTATCCGCCGCTGATGCTCGACAACATCGACTTCGCCGGACTCTACCGCCAGAAGATGACCGAGATGCAGGGCGAGGCGGGCCAGGGCGAGGCGGGCCAGGGCGGCGCGGCCGAGGGCCTGAAGCCCAACTGAGCGCGGCGGGCCCTCAGGCCGGGTTGGCGACCTCGACCAGGTTGCCGTCGGGGTCGCGGAAATAGATCGAGCTCAGCGGCCCGGTGGCGCCGGTCTTCGCAACCGGCCCCTCGATCACCACGACGCCGAGCGTGGCCAGATGCGCCGCGATCTCGGCGACGGGGACCTCGGAGAGAAGGCAGAAATCGGCCGAGCCCGGCACCGGGCGCTCGGCCCGGGGCGCGAACTCGGCGCCGGCCTGGTGCAGGTTGATCTTCTGGGCGCCGAAGGAAAGCGCGCGGCGGCCGCCGGCGAAGGTCTCGGCCCGCATGCCCAGCGCCCGCCCGTAGAAGGCCACCGTCGCCTCGACGTCGCCGCAGGTCAGCACGAGATGGTCGAGGGCGCGCACCAGCAGGCGGGTCACGCGATCTGCTCTCCGTCGGGCCCGCCGATCAGCCCGGCCTGCGCGGGTTTCTCGTAGTCGGCCGGGGCCTCGCGGCCGCCGCCCTCGTGCTTGAACTCGTAGCCCACCAGCCCGTCGCGGGCCCAGGCGAACTGGGCCAGGCGGCGGCTGATTCGCTCCTCGTCGAGCAGGATGTCGACATAGCCGCGCAGATGCGGCAGGCCGTCGGCCTCAATCACGAAGCCGGCATGGGTCAGCTCCAGGACCCGGTGCTTGCGCGGGCCGGCCACGACCAGGTGGCGGCTGCGCGCGCTGCGGCTGTTCACCTCGGCGTGCTGGAGCTCGGAGAGCACCTTGCCGGGGAGGATCTCGTCCATGGCGCCCTCCTGAGCGGTCACGCGGGGAGTATGGCGACCGAATCACTGAAGAAAAAAGTGAAATTTGCAAATGTTCCGTGAACGCGCGAGGCGCCCGGTGCGGCGGTGCGGGCTTTCTTGCGCGCCGCCGCAGGATCGCTATAACGCCCTCGGCCACGCCGGACGCGGGTGCGCGCCGGCGCCGGTGAGTGCGCGCCACGGAGAGCCCATGCCGAAGCGGACCGACATCTCCTCGATCATGATCATCGGCGCGGGGCCCATCGTCATCGGGCAGGCCTGCGAGTTCGACTATTCGGGCACCCAGGCGGTCAAGGCGCTCAGGGAGGAGGGCTACCGGGTCATCCTGGTCAACTCCAACCCGGCCACGATCATGACCGACCCGGAGATGGCGGACGCCACCTATGTCGAGCCGGTGACGCCCGAGGTGGTGGCCCGCATCATCGAGCGCGAGCGGCCCGACGCGCTCTTGCCCACCATGGGCGGGCAGACCGGGCTGAACACGGCGATGGCGCTGGCCGACATGGGGGTGCTGGACCGCTTCGGGGTCGAGCTGATCGGTGCCAACCGGGCGGCCATCGAGATGGCCGAGGACCGCGAGAAGTTCCGCGAGGCGATGGAGCGGATCGGGCTGGAGAGCCCGACGGCGACCATCATCACGGCGCCCAAGGGCGCCATGGGCAAGCCCGACATCGCCGAGGGGCTGCGGCGCGCGGCCGAGGCGCTGGCGCATGTCGGCCTGCCGGCGATCATCCGCCCCGCCTACACGCTGGGCGGCACCGGCGGCGGCGTCGCCTACAACCGCGAGGACTACGAGCGCATCTGCCGCACCGGGCTCGAGGCGAGCCCGGTGGGCCAGATCCTGATCGACGAGTCGCTGCTGGGCTGGAAGGAGTTCGAGATGGAGGTGGTGCGCGACCGCGCGGACAACGCCATCATCATCTGCTCGATCGAGAACGTCGACCCGATGGGCGTGCCCACCGGCGAGGCGTCCATCCCGTTGCGGCAGATCCGCTCGTAGTCCTCGCGGTTGTAGGCCACGCCGCCGCCGGTGCCGCCCAGCGTGTAGGCGGGCCGGATGATCGCCGGCAGGCCGATATGCTCCAGCGCCTCCATCGCCTCGGCGACACCCGCCTTCAGGTCGTGGCGGCCGTCGGGCAGCTTGGGCGCGGTGACGATGGTGGCCTTGGGGTTCTCGATGCCCAGCCGGTCCATCGCCTCGCGGAACAGCTTGCGGTCCTCGGCCATCTCGATGGCCTCGCGGTCGGCGCCGATCAGCTCGACGCCGAACTTCTCCAG
>NZ_JBZSYN010000152.1:0-34684 GCF_058622915.1 Thermohalobaculum sp.
AGGGCGCGGTGGAGCTGCTGGCCATCGGCATCGGCCACGACGTGACCCGCTATTACAGCCGGGCGGTGACCATCACCGACGCCGAGCAGCTGGCCGGCGCGGTGACCGAGCAGCTCGCCTCGCTGTTCGACACCGACCCCAAGGCGCGCGACCGCGTCGCCACCCGCATGCGCGCGGGCCCCTTCCCGGCCGCGGCGGCGGCGCCCCCGGTGCGCTAGCGTCCCTGCACCGGGCAAGGGTCGCGCCCAGGCCCATGACGCATTAGCCGCGACTCGTACTCACAGCCAATTCCCAATGAAATCAATGCGTTGAGTGTGTTGGCACGCGTGCCCACCGCCGTTGGCGCCGCCCGCATCTATGGGTCCCGGCCGCCGCGCCGGGACCTCCCGGGCAGGCGCACGCCGCTCAGGGCGTCACCACCACCTTGCCCGTCGCCCGCCGCTCCTCCAGGAGCGCCAGCGCCTCGTTGGCCTCGGCCAGCGGCAGCACGTGCGAGATGTGCGGCCGGATGCGCCCCGCCTCGAACCAGCCGATCAGGGTGCTGAACGAGTCGGCCAGCACCTCCGGCCGGAAGCGCCAGTAGGCGCCCCAGTAGAGCCCGATCACGGTCAGGTTCTTCACCAAGAGGATGTTGGCCGGGATCTGCGGGATCTCGCCAGAGGCGAAGCCCACCGGGATCAGCCGGGCCTCGGGGTTGGCCGCGCGTATGGCCGCCTTCCACTGCTCGCCGCCCACGGGGTCGTAGACCACGTCGGCGCCGCCCAGTCCCAGCACCGTCTCGCGGATGTCCTCGCTGTCGGAGTCGATCAGGTGATCGGCCCCCGCCGCCCGCGCCGCCTCGAGCCGCGCGCGACCGCGCGCCACTGCCACCACATCGGCGCCCATCAGCTTGCCAATCTCAACCGCCGTCAGCCCGACTCCACCCGCGGCGCCCAGCACCACAAGCCGCTCGCCGGGCACCAGCTGCGCCCGGTGCGCCAGCGCCAGGTGCGAGGTGCCATAGGCCACCTGGAAGGCGGCACCCTCGACGTCGGACATCGCCTGGGGCAGCGCCACGCAGGCCCGCGCCGGGGCCAGCACCCGCTCGGCGAAGCCGCCGGTGCCACAGGTGGCGGCGACGCGTGTGCCGGGGCTGGGCGCCTCGACGCCCTCGCCCAGCGCCTCGACGGTGCCGCAGATCTCCAGCCCCGGCGCGAAGGGCACCTCCGGCTTCTCCTGGTAACGCCCCTTCACGATCAGGGTATCGGCGAAGTTGACGCCGCAGGCGTGGACCTTCAGCCGAACCTGGCCAGTGCCCGGCTCGGGCACGGATACCTCGTCGAGGCTCAGCCACTCGCCCAGCGCGTGGACCCGCATGGCCCGCATTGCACTCCCTCCCCTCCAGGGTCTGCCGTCCCGGCGTCCGCCCTGCTATAGCGGGAGCGGGTGCGGATTGGGAGAGTCGCGATGAAGACCATCGGCATCATCGGCGGCATGAGCGCGGAATCGACCGCGCTCTACTACCGCCGCCTCAATGAGGAGACGCGGCGGCGCCTGGGCGGGCTGCACTCGGCCGAATGCCTGATCTGGTCGGTGGACTTCGCCCGCATCGAGGCGCTGCAGGCCGGCGGCGACTGGGCGCGCGCCGCAGAGGAGCTGGCGCGGATCGCCGTGGCGCTCGAGCACGCCGGGGCCGACCTGCTGCTGATCGCCACGAACACCATGCACAAGGTGGCCGACACGGTGCGCCGCTCGACGCGGCTGCCGCTGATCCACATTGCCGAGGCGACCGCGGCGCGCATCGTCGCCGCCGGGCTGAAGCGTCCGGGCCTGATGGCCACCGCCTACACCATGGAGCAGGACTTCTACACCGGCAGGCTCCGGGCGGCGGGGCTCGAGCCCGTGATCCCCCGGCCCGCGGACCGCGCCGAGACGCACCGGATCATCTACGACGAGCTGTGCCGCGGCCTTGTCCGCGAGGAAAGCCGCCGCGCCTACGAGGCGATCGCGCGGCGTCTGCTCGACGCCGGCGCCGACTGCCTGATTCTCGGCTGCACCGAGGTGGGCATGCTGCTCGACGCAGGCAACGTGCCTGCGCCGGTCTTCGATACCACCCTGATCCATGCCGACGCGGCGCTCGACGCGGCCCTCGAATCATAGTCCCGAACCGGGTCGCCCGCCGCGGCCCGCCGGCCCGGTCGGACAGACCGTGCCCTTGTCGAGGACGCTCCGACCGATATGTGATAGTCTGTGCAATCCGCGAAAAAGCGCGGATCGCCCTGCGCCGCCCCATGCCCGGCGGCGCAGGGCGATCCGCGGAAATGACAATCTGAGGCGGAGGAAAGCGATGGTCTCGACCATACGGAACCCCATCGAATGGACGGCCGACCAGCTCGGCAATGCCTTCGGATACGTCGAATCCGAGAAGCTCCGCAGCGACGAATCCGATGCTGCGGAAATGCTGCCCCGGATTCACCGCATCAGCGTCAGCGATCTCAGGGATGCCCTGCGCAAGGGCTACGACGACTTCAAGTACTTCCGCACCGACGTGGCCCTGATCGCGCTGATCTATCCGATCGTCGGCGGGCTGATGATCGGGTTCGCCTTCGAGCAGGCGCTGATCCCGCTGATCTTCCCCGCCATCGCCGGTTTCGCGCTGGTCGGGCCGTTCGCCGGCGTGGGCATGTACGAGATGAGCCGGCGGCGCGAGGCCGGCAAGGAGGCAAGCTGGGCCGACACGCTGCGCGTGCTGAGTTCCCCCTCGTTCGGCGCGATCTTCGTGCTCGGCCTCCTGCTGCTCGCGATCTTCGGCGTCTGGATCCTGGCCGCGCACGGCATATTCAACGCCACGCTGGGACCGGAGACGCCGGTCTCGGCCGGCGCCTTCCTGCGCGACGCGTTCACCACCGGGGCCGGCTGGGTGATGATCGTGGTCGGCTTCGCGGTCGGGTTCCTGTTCGCCGTGCTGGTCCTGATCATCAGCGTCGTCTCGTTCCCGCTGCTGCTCGACCGGCCGGTCGGCCTGCCCGCCGCCATCATCACCTCGGCGCGCGTCGCCGCGCTGAACCGGGGGCCGATCGCGGTGTGGGGGCTGATCGTGGCCGGCGCCCTGGCGCTGGGGATGATCACCCTGTTCGTCGGGCTGATCGTGCTGCTGCCGATCCTCGGGCACGCCACCTGGCACCTCTACCGCAAGGCGGTGCATTGACGCGCCGCCTCTGCCTGATCCAGCAGGCCCCGCCGCAACGCGGCTTCGCTTGGCCCCTTTCGCACCGGCCTGCCCGGGCCGCCACGGAGCAAAAAGCAACGACATGAACTTCCTCCGACCCTTCGCCCCGCAGTTTCTCAGCCTGCTGCGATTCGTCGTCGGCCTGCTCTATCTCGAGCACGGCACGGCGAAGCATCTGGGCTTCCCGGCGAGCCCGCTCAACGGCACGCCCTGGCTGTCCATGGTGGGCGTCGCCGGCGGTATCGAGCTTGTCGTCGGCACGCTGCTCGTGCTCGGGCTGTTCACGCGGCCTGCGGCCTTCCTCGCCTCGGGCACCATGGCGGTCGCCTATTTCACCGTGCACCTGCCGCACGGTTTCTTCCCGCTCCTCAACGGGGGCGAGCTGGCGGTGTTCTACTGCTTCACCTTTCTCTACCTGGCTGCCGCAGGGGGCGGGCCGTGGAGCCTCGACCGGTTGCGCGGCGCAGCGCGCGCCTGAGCGGCGCCTTCCTGCGCAAGCGGCTGGCCGGCGCGATCCGCGAGACCGAGCGAGAGGCGGAAGAAGCTCGCTGGCGCGCCCGTCGCGTCGCGCGCGAATTCCACCGTAAGATCGCCGCCCATGCGGCGCATCAGGGCGCGGCTGATCGGCAGGCCCAGGCCCGCGCCCTGCCCCAGCCCGGCGCGGCTGCCGCGGGTGAACTTCTCGAACACGGCCGTGGCCTCGTCGCGGCCGACGCCGCCGCCATTATCCACCACATCGATCACCAGCGCACCGTCGCGCAGCCTGGGGCGCACCAGAATCTCGGGCTCGGGCGCCGCGTTGTACTTCACGGCGTTGGACAGCAGGTTGATCAGCACCTGGCGCAGCCGGTCCTCGTTGGCCGCGACGGCGACGCCGCCGGGCACCGGCTCGCGCCGCACCGCGATGCCGTCCTTCTGCGCCAGCCCCGAGACCGTGCCGATTGCGGCGCTGATGACCGCCTCGGCATCGACCGGGCCCAGGGGCAGCTCCAGCGTGCCCGCCTCGAGCCGGCTGATGTCGAGGATCTCGTCCAACAGCCGCGTCAGCCGCAGGCTCTCGTCGTGGATGATGGCGACGAAGCGCCGGCGCTCGGCGTCCGAGACCGACACGTCCCCGAGCAGGATCTCCGAGAACGAGCGGATCGAGGTCATCGGCGTCCTCAGCTCGTGGCTGACCTGGCTCAGGAAGTCGTCCTTCTGTGCGTCCAGCGTGCGCAGCCGCGCATTGGCCTCGCGCAGCTGGGCCGCTGCGCGCTCGAACTCAGCGGATTTCTCGGCCAGCCGGCGCGAGGTCTCGATCAGGCGCTGGGTCTCGTCGGCGATGTCGATCAGCTCGGGCATGCCCACCGCCTGCCGGCCGGCGATGCGGCCGACCATGGCGTGCGCCGAGGCCGCGCCGACCGAGCCCGAGAGCTGGCGCTCGACCCGCGCGATCACCCCGTCCGTGGGCAGCGGCAGGCGGCCCGCCCGCCCCTGCGCCGCGGCCATCTCGTCGAACAGCGCGCGCGCCGGCTCGGCCCCCAGGATGCGCTGGGCCAGCACGAACAGGTCCTCCGAGGTCGCCGCGCCCTCGACGAAGCGCGGCGGCGCACCGCCCGGGGCGCGGAAGACATCGACGAACAGCGCCCCTTGCAGGCGCTCCAGCGGCTTGGTGTCGGACAGCCCCGAGACAATCAGGAAGCACAGCAGGTTGGCCCCCAGGCTCCAGACCAGCGCATGAATCAGCGGATCCACGCCCTCGAGCCCAAAGAGCGCCTGCGGGCGCAGCGCCGCGATGCCGACGGGGCCGTGCGCGAGCACCGAGGCGCTGAGCAGGAAATCGCCCTCGAAGCTCGGCAGGAACAGCGTGTAGGCCCACAGCACGAAGCCCGCCGTCAGTCCCGCGACCGCCCCGGCCCGCGTGGCGCCGCGCCAGAACAGCCCGCCCAGCAGGCTGGGCAGGAACTGCGCCACGCCGACGAAGGCGATCAGCCCGATCGAGGCCAGCGCCTCCGAGCCCCCGGTGAGGCGGAAATAGACGAAGCCGAGCGCCAGGATGATGCCGATGCTGATGCGCCGCGTGACCAGCAGCAGGTTGCGCACGTCGCCCGAGACCTCGTGCCGGGCCGACAGGAAGCGCAGCGCGATCGGCGCCACGATGTGGTTCGAGACCATGGTCGACAGCGCGATCGCCGCCACGATCACCATCGAGGTGGCCGAGGAGAACCCGCCGAGGAAGGCCAGGAGCGCCAGCTCCTCCTGCCGCGAGGCCAGCGGCAGCGTCAGCACGAACAGGTCCGGGTTCGCGCCCGCCGGCATGACCTTCAGCCCCGCGATCGCGATCGGCATGATGAACAGGCTCATGGCGAACAGGTAGAGCGGGAACAGCCAGGACGCGGTGGCCAGGTGGCGCTCGTCGACGTTCTCGACCACGGTCACCTGGAACTGGCGCGGCAGGCACACGATCGCCGTGGCCGAAAGGAAGGTAAGCGCCAGCCAGCGCGGGCCGAACACGTCGGCGCCGCCGTGGATCACCTCGACCGGCACGTCGGCGAAGATCCTGTGCAGGCCGCCCGACAGGCCGAACACCACGAACACGCCCACCGCAATCAGTGCCACCAGCTTGACGATGGCCTCGAAGGCGATGGCCGCGACGACCCCATGATGGCGCTCGTTGGCGTCGAGGTTGCGCGTGCCGAACAGCACCGCGAACATCGCCAGGCCGACGGCGATCCAGAAGGCGGTGGTGGCGCTGTCGGCCTCGGGCGCGATCACCTGGTAGCTGCGTGTCACCGACTGCAGCTGCAGCGCGATATAGGGCGTCGTGGCGACCACCGCGATCACGGTCACCAGCACGGCGAGGCTCGGGCTCTTGCCATAGCGCGAGGAGATCAGGTCGGCGATCGAGGTTATGCGGTGCGTCCGGCCGATGCGCACCAGCTTGCGCAGCAGCCACCACCAGCCGACGAAGACCAGCGTCGGGCCGAGGTAGATGGTGATGAACTCCAGCCCGTTGCGCGCCGCCGAGCCCACCGCGCCATAGAAGGTCCACGACGTGCAGTAGATCGAGATCGACAGCGTGTAGATCACCGGCGAGCGCAGCCAGGGCAGCCCGCCCAGCCGCGACTGCCGGTCCACGTAGAAGGCCAGCGTGAACAGCAGCGCCACGTAGCCCAGGCAGATCGCGAGCAGGAGGTCGAGCGAGAGCATCAGCCGTCGTCCTCGACATCCTCGCCCGCTGCGCCCGACTCGCGCAGCCGGCGCGACAGGGCCGCAGCGCCCGCGATCAGCGCGGCCCAGACGGCGAAGAGATAGACCAGCAGGAACGGCACGCCGCCGAACCGGCCGTCGACCTGGAAGATGCCGGCGATCGGCGGCATGAACAGCAGCGCGCCGACCAGCGGCAGGATCAGCGCCCAGTCACGCGCCTTGCGGTGGCGCAGCGGCCGGTCGTGGCGCCGGGGCATCTCCTCGCTCACTCCGCCCCGGCCAGCCGCGTCACCGCGGAGACCAGCTCGGCGTTCGAGAACGGCTTGGTGATGAACAGATCGGCGCCTGCCGCGCGCGCCGTCTCGCGGTCCTCGCGCTGGCCCTTGGCAGTCAGCACGATCACGCGCAGCCGCGCGCCGCGCGGATCGGCGCGCAGGCGGCGCAGGATCTCGAAGCCGTCGATCCCCGGCAGCATCACGTCCAGGATCACCACATCCGGCGCGCCCGCCAGCGCCGCCTCGAGCGCGGCACGCCCGTCCGTCTCGGCGGCGACGACGAACCCGGCCCTGTCGAGCAGGAATGTCAGCGACTCGACGATGTTCGGCTCGTCCTCGGCCAGAAGCACGCGCTTCGCCATGACGCGGTGATCCCTCCGGTTACGCTCGCGGTCCCGTCTTGGCGCGGGCTGCGCGCCCCCAGATTAGGCGATCGGGCCGCGCCTGTCTCCTGCGTCGCGACTCAGCCCACCAGCGGGTCCTCCACACGGTGCGGGCAGCTGCGGCGCGCGCAGACGCGGCAGGCCGGCCCGACCTCCTCGACCGGCACGGCGCCCTCGGGCGCATAGACCGTGAGCCGCGCGTCCGCCTCGCTCATCGCCAGCATGTCGGTCAGGTAGTGACGCGGCCGGCCGAAGCCGGCCGGGCCGGCGTTGCGCGCCCGCGCCACGAACACGAAGCGCGCGCCCGAGGGGAACACGACGCGCTGCCGGATCACGGCCTCGGGCGACTGCTGGGCGCAATAGAGCACCCACAACGGGCAGGCCGTTGCATAGCGCGGCGCCACCAGATCAGGCAGGCCGCGGCGCTCGATGATGGTTCCCGCGGCGTTGGCGCGCAGGTAGCCAAAGCGCGGCACGCCTGCCCCGCCCGGCAGGGCGGCAAGGCGCAGGCAGACCGTCTCGACCCCGATGGCGAAGGCGTCGGCGAGCGCCTCCATGTCATAGCCCAGCGCCGCGGCGCGCGGCGCAAACGCCGCCATCGGAGCAAGGACCGCGCCGGCTGCATAGTCGATCAGGGCGCGGCGCGCGCGGGCAAGCCCCGGCCCCGTCTCCGCCTTGTCCTGCCCGCCCAGGATACCCTCGATCACCGGGCCCAGATGCGCCTCGGCCAGCGCCCGCGCCTCGGCCCGCCGCGCCGCCGGGGCCAGGTCGCCCAGCCGGCCGGCGAGGCCGACCGCGGCCGCCTCGATCTCGCCGAACCGGTTGGCGCGCGCCTCGAACAGCGCCTCGACCTCGTCGAGCGGCGTCAGCGTGCGGTCCGGCGCATCGGCCTTGTCGAAATAGGCCGCCAGCGCCTCGCCGACCGAGGACAGGGCCTGGCTCTCCTCGCCGATGATCCGGTGGAAGCGGTCGCGGCGCGCGGCCGGGATGTCGGGGAAGTCCTCGAGGATCTCGGCTGCCGAGCGGATGGCGGCGATGCGGGTCAGCATGCGGTGCACCGCCTCGCCGAGGAACGGGTCGTGGGTCAGCCGGTCGGCCAGAGCGCGGGCGGCAGCGCTGGCCTCGCGTTCGGAGCGCGCCAGCGCCGCCAGCGCCCGCGCCCAGCCCGGGTAGCGCGCGACCAGCTCGCCGGCGCTGTCCGGCTCGACCGCCAGCGCGCGCAGCTCCGGCGCGTGCGAAAGCTCGTCCAGCGCCTCGGTCAGGCGGCGCTCGGCAGCGCCGTCGAGCTCGCCGAGCCTCAGCGCCAGCGCCCCCGCGACCCGGCGCAGGAGCGCCCCCGCGATGCCCCGGCGGTTGCGCTCGATCAGGTTCATGTAGGAGGCCGAGATGCCGGCGCGCCGCGCCAGCTCGGCCTGGGTGATGCCCAGCGCCCGGCGGCGCTCGCGGATTCGCGTGCCGAGCACGGCTGCGGGGGTCGCTCTGGGCATGTGCGTTTTTCCCATCGGGCCAAGGACTTGCCGCAGCGCAATGTCAATGATTGACAAATTGCATAATGGACATGTCCAATTATTGACATAATAATCGCGCTAAATCAATTGCTTATTGTGTTCTTGACAGAGATCGGCAAATCTCGTGCGGGGCATAGCGATTGCCTTTGCCCGGCCCGGGGCACGCCCCGGCGCCGGCCATTGTCAGAACAAGACGCTCCATTGTCAGAACAAGACGCTTCGGGAGGACCATCATGACGAAGCATACTTTCAGCCGCCGCGGCCTGCTCAAGGGCGGCGCCGTGCTCGGCGCCGGCCTGGCCATGCCGACCTTCTTCCACCGCCACGCCTGGGCCGCCGAGTACCGCAACGCGCCCAAGGGCAAGACGGTCACGCTCGGCTTCAACGTGCCGCAGACCGGCGCCTATGCCGACGAGGGCGCGGACGAGTTGCGCGCCTACAAGCTCGCCGTCAAGCACCTCAATGGCGAGGGCGACGGCGGCATGCTCAACACCTTCTCGTCCAAGGAGCTCAAGGGCAACGGCGTGCTGGGCAAGAAGGTCGCCTTCGTCACCGGCGACACCCAAACCAAGTCCGACGCCGCCCGTGCCTCGGCCCGGCGCATGATCGAGCGCGACGGCGCGCTGATGATCACCGGCGGCTCGTCCTCGGGCGTGGCCATCGCGGTGCAGGGGCTGTGCCAGGAGATGGGCGTCATCTTCATGGCCGGGCTGACGCATTCGAACGACACCACCGGCAAGGACAAGAAGGCGAACGGCTTCCGCCACTTCTTCAACGCCTACATGTCGGGCGCCGCGCTGGCGCCGGTGCTGAAGAAGGCCTACGGCACCGACCGCAAGGCCTATCACCTGACCGCCGACTACACCTGGGGCTGGACCCAGGAGGCCTCGATCAAGTACTTCACCGAGAAGATGGGCTGGACCACGGTCGCCACCGTGCGCACGCCGCTGGGTGCGGGCGACTTCTCGCAGTACATCGCCCCGGTGCTGAACTCCGACGCCGATGTCCTGATCCTCAACCACTATGGCAAGGACATGGTGAACTCGCTCACCCAGGCGGTGCAGTTCGGCCTGCGTGACCGCATGGTGAACGGCAAGAAGTTCGAGATCGTCGTGCCGCTCTACTCGCGCCTCATGGCCCAGGGTGCGGGCGACGCCATCAAGGGCATCTTCGGCTCGACCAACTGGCACTGGTCGCTGCAGGACGCGGGCTCCAAGGCCTTCGTCAAGTCGTTCGGCAAGGAGTACGGCTTCCCGCCCAGCCAGGCGGCGCAGACCTGCTACGTGCAGACCCTGCTCTACGCCGACGCCTGCCAGCGGGCCGGCAGCTTCAACCCCTGCGGTGTCGTGAAGGCGCTCGAGGGCTACAAGTTCGACGGGCTCGGCAATGGCCCGACGCTTTACCGCGCCGCCGATCACCAGTGCTTCAAGAAGGTGCTGGTGGTGCAGGGCAAGGAGAAGCCGCAGTCCAAGTTCGACCTGCTCGAGGTGGTCGAGGAGGTCCCGGCCGAGGCCGTCATGTACCAGCCGGACAACAAGTTCTTCGCCGGCGGCGAGCTCGGCACCTGCAGCACCGGCGCCTGAGGGCGCAGCCTTCACCGGTTTGCGGCCGCCCTGCCGGGGCGGCCGCGCCTCGCCTTCAATCGTCGGCCGAACGAGCGCGGATCACATGGACGCCATCCTCCTGCAGTTCCTCAACGGGCTCGACAAGGGCGGCGCCTACGCCCTGATCGCGCTTGGCCTGACGCTGATCTTCGGCACGCTCGGCGTGGTGAACTTCGCGCATGGCGCGCTGTTCATGCTCGGCGCCTTCTGCGCCGTCACGCTGCGCGCCCTGCTGAATCTGCAAAAGGTCACCATCGACCCCACCCACACCACCGCCTGGGGCACGCCGGTCGAGATACGCACGCCCTATGTCGAGGCCTGGTTTGGCGATTTCGGCCACGTGCTGCTGAACTATTCGGTGCCGCTCTCCATCCTGCTCGCCATCCCGATCATGCTGGTCATCGGCATCGTCATGGAGCGCGGGCTGGTGCGCTATTTCTACAGCCGCCCGCATGCCGAGCAGATCCTGGTCACCTTCGGGCTGGCCATCGTGCTGCAGGAGATCGTGCGCAGCTTCTTCGGCGCCAACCCGATCCCGCAGCCGGCGCCGCCGGCCTTCTCGGGCGCGCTCGACGTCGGCGCCATGATCGGGCTCACGCCGGGCAACGTGGTCTACCCCTACTGGCGCTTCGTCTACTTCGCCTTCTCGGTGGCGGTGATCGGCGGTGTCTTCGCCTTCCTCCAGCTCACCACCTTCGGCATGGTGGTGCGCGCCGGCATGGCCGACCGCGAGACCGTCGGGCTCCTGGGCATCGACATCGACCGCCGCTTCACCGTGGTCTTCGGCATCGCCGCCGTCGTCGCGGGGCTCGCGGGCGTGATGTACACGCCGATCCTTTCGCCCGACTACCACATGGGCATGGACTTCCTGGTGCTCAGCTTCGTCGTCGTGGTGGTCGGCGGCATGGGCAGCCTGGCCGGCGCGGTGGCGGCCGGCTTCCTGCTCGGCATCCTGCACTCCTTCGCCTCGATGACCGAGGTGAAGGACGTCTTCCCCGGCATCGACCAGATCATTATCTACCTGGTCGCGGTGATCGTGCTCCTCGTGCGCCCGCGCGGCCTGATGGGCCGCAAGGGCGTGATGGAGACCTGAGCCATGGTCGAGAAGTTCTCCGTGCGGGCCGACCTGCTGCTGCTCGCCGCCTTCGCGGCGATCGTGCTGCTCAGCCCGGTGCTGCTCGCGCCGCTGGGCGCCAGCTACCCCGCGCTGCTGCAGAAGTTCGCAATCTACGCGATCTTCGCCATC
Source organism: Thermohalobaculum sp. (assembly GCF_058622915.1). Classification (NCBI taxonomy): domain Bacteria; kingdom Pseudomonadati; phylum Pseudomonadota; class Alphaproteobacteria; order Rhodobacterales; family Paracoccaceae; genus Thermohalobaculum; species Thermohalobaculum sp. The sequence continues at coordinate 11,414 of NZ_JBZSYN010000152.1, forward strand.
GGCTTCAACATCCTGTTCGGGCTGACCGGCTATCTCTCCTTCGGCCACGCCGCCTTCCTCGGCGTCGGCTCCTACACCGCAGTGTGGAGCTTCAAGCTGCTGAGCATGAACGTCATCCCGGCCGTGCTGTTCGCCACGCTGATGGGCGGCGTGTTCGCGGTGGTGATCGGCTTTCTCGTGCTGCGCCGCTCCGGCATCTACTTCGCCATCCTCACCCTTGCCTTCGCGCAGATGGCCTACCGGCTGGCCTATTCCGTGCTCACCCCGATCACCAACGGCGAGACGGCGCTGCAGCTCGACCAGGCCGACCCGCGCGTGCTCGACGCCGCGTTCGGCATCAACTACGGCAGCAGCCTGCCCTCGCCGCGACTGTTCGGCATCGACATGATCGGCTGGCCCGGCTTCTATTTCTGCGCCGTGGTGCTGATCATCATGTTCTACGTCTCGCTGCGCATCTTCCACTCGCCCTTCGGCGTCATGCTGCGCGCGGTGAAGTCGAACCAGAACCGGCTCAACTACACCGGCCTCTACACCCGGCCCTACATGCTCGCCGCCTTCGTGGTCTCGGGCATGTATGCCGGGCTCGCCGGCGGGCTCTTGGCCGTGACCGACCCGCTCGCCGGGGCCGAGCGCATGGTCTGGACCGCCTCGGGCGAGGTGGTGCTGATGACCATCCTGGGCGGCGCCGGCACCCTGCTCGGGCCCGTGCTCGGCAGCGTGCTGATCAAGTATTTCGAGAACATCTTCTCGGCCTTCAACGAGTCGATCCTGCGCGACACCTTCTCCTTCCTGCCCGCGCCGCTCGACCACGTCGCCGTCAAGGTCGCCAGCCTCTTCGTCGGCGAGGGCTGGGAGCTGACGCTGGGCGTGCTCTTCATGCTGATCGTGATCTTCATGCCCGGCGGGCTGGTCGAGGGCTTCTCCCGGCTGTGGCGCTGGCTGCGCCGGGCGGGCGGCGGCGGCGGCAAGCAGGCCCAATCCGTGCCGGCCGAGTGAGGGTGCGACGATGACCATGCTCACAGTGCGCAACGTCAACAAGCGCTTTGGCGGGCTGAAGGCGCTCAACGAGGTGAATCTCGAGATCGAGAAGGGCACCATCCACGCCATCATCGGGCCCAACGGCGCGGGCAAGTCGACGCTGCTTAACTGCCTCGTCGGCCGGGTCGAGCCCGACACCGGCACGGTCGAGTTCGGCGGCCGCTCGCTGCTGGGGCTGAAGCCGCACGAGATCAACCAGCTCGGCATCAGCCGGGTGTTCCAGACGCCCGAGATCTTCGGCGACCTGACCCTGCTCGAGAACGTGATGATCCCCGCCTTCGCCCACCGCGACGGCGCCTTCCGCTTCAACGCCTGGTACCCGGTGCGGCGCGACGGGCCGGTCGGCCACCGCGCCCGCCAGATGCTCGACGAGGTCGGCCTGGGCGAGCATGCCGGCGCCATCGCCGGCCAGCTCTCGCGCGGCGACAAGCGCCGGCTCGAGCTGGCCATGTGCCTCGCCCAGGACCCCAAGCTCCTGCTGCTCGACGAGCCCACTGCCGGCATGTCGCGTATGGACACCAACAACACCATCGACCTGTTGCGCCAGATCGGCGAGCAGGGCATCACCATGGTGGTGATCGAGCACGACATGCATGTCGTGTTCTCGCTGGCCGACCGGATCTCGGTGCTCGCGGGCGGCACGGTGATCGCCGAGGACGTGCCCGAGCAGATCCGCGGCGACCCCAAGGTCGACGAGGCCTATCTGGGAGGGGCCCACCTATGAGCGCCATGCAGCGCATCGACCCGACCGGCGGCGCGTCCGGTGGCACGATCGAACGGCGCGCCGGCAGCCGGCAGCCGATCCGCAAGGACCGCAAGGAGCCCGCCTTCTTCTCGGCCTGGGAGCTGCACGCCTATTACGGCGAAAGCTACATCGTGCAGGGCGTCGACTTCGACATCCACGAGGGCGAGACGATCGCGCTTCTGGGCCGCAACGGCGCGGGCAAGACCTCGACCCTGCGCACCATCGCCCGACTCGACAGCCCCGCGCTCAGGCACGGCGAGATCTGGCTCGACCACAAGCCGCTGCACGAGATGCGCGCCCACCAGGCGGCGCAGAACGGCATCGCCCTGGTGCCCGAGGACCGGCGCATCATCCCCGGCCTAACCGTCGAGGAGAACATCCGGCTGGCCCAGATCGCTCCGCCGCATGGCTGGACGCCGGAGCGGCTCTACGAGCTCTTCCCCCGATTGGGCGAGCGCCGCCGGCAGGAGGGCACAACGCTGTCGGGCGGCGAGCAGCAGATGCTGGCCGTCGCCCGGGCGCTGGCCCGCGACGTCAAGCTTTTGCTGCTCGACGAGCCCTATGAGGGGCTCGCCCCGATCATCGTCAAGGAAATCGAGCGCACGCTCGAGGAGATCCACGAGCTCGGCATGACCACGATCATCGTCGAGCAGAACGCGATCGCCGCGCTGCATCTGGCCGACCGCGCCATCATCCTCGACATGGGCCAGGTGGTGTTCGACGGCGCCGCGCAGGAGGTGCTCGACAACAAGGAGCTGCGCGACAACTACCTCTCGATCTGAGCCGCCGGCGCGCCGGCCTCAGGCCGCGTGCGAAGGTCGCAGCGCGCAGGACGGCGCCGGGCACCGAGTCCGAGACCCGGTCGCAGGGCCTGCCGGGGTGCCGCCCGGACACGGAGTCGTCGTTGACGCCCCAGGATTCAGCCTTGGCTCCGCTGTCTCCCCTTCTGCCGCCTGCCGCTCAGGCCGAGCGGCGAAGCTCGACCCCGGAGTCCGGCTCGCTCCCGGGCGCTGTGCCCGGCTCGTAGGCCAGGCTGGGCGCGAGCCATTTCTCGACCTCGCCGACCTCCATGCCCTTGCGCCGGGCATAGTCCTCGACCTGGTCGCGGCCGATCCGCCCCACCCCGAAATAGGCCGATTTCGGGTGCGAGAAATAGAGGCCCGAGACGCTCGGCCCCGGCCACATGGCGAAGCTCTCGGTCAGCTCGATGCCGGCGTTCCTCTCGGCGGCGAGCAGGTCGAACAGCGTCCGCTTCTCGGTGTGGTCGGGGCAGGCAGGATAGCCCGCAGCCGGGCGGATGCCGCGATAGGTCTCCTCGATCAGATCCTCGGCCGAGAGGTCCTCGTCCGCGGCATAGCCCCACAGCTCGCGGCGCACGCGGGCGTGCATCAGCTCGGCGAAGGCCTCGGCCAGCCGGTCGCCCAGCGCCTGCACCATGATGGCGTCATAGTCGTTGCCCGCCGCCTTGAACCTCTCAGAGATGTCATGCACCTCCCTGCCCGAGGTCACGGCGAAGCCGCCCAGCCAGTCCGCCACGCCCTCGGGCGCGACGAAGTCGCTCAGGCAATGGTTCGGCCGCTTGCCGCCCTTGTCCTGCTGCTGGCGCAGCATGCGGAAGGTGGCGCGCTCGCGCGCGCGCGCCTCCTCGCGCCACACGCGGATGTCGTCGCCGACAGCGTTCGCCGGCCACAGCCCGACCACCGCGCGCGGCTTCAGCCACTGCTCCTCGACGATCCGCTCCAGCATGGCGGTCGCCGCCTCGTGGAGCTCGCGCGCCGCCGCGCCCTTCTCGTTGTGCTCCAGGATCTGCGGGAACTTGCCCTTCATCTCCCAGGTCCAGAAGAACGGCGTCCAGTCGATGTAAGGCACGAGGTCGCTGACGCTGACGTCGTCGATCACGTTCAGCCCCGCGCGCCTGGGCTTCGGCGGCGCATAGGCCTCCCAGCCGCCGTCGAAGCGGTTGGCGCGCGCGTCCGCGATGGCCACCGTCGGGCGCGGCCTGGTGCGGTCGCGTCCGCCCTCGCGCAGCTCCGCCTGCGCGGCCGCGGTCTCGGCGATCAGCTTGGCCTTGTTGGCCTTGGACAGCAGCCGCGAAACCACGCCGACCGCCTTCGAGGCGTCGTCGACATGGATCACTCCGTGCGCGTATTCCGGCGCGATCTTCAGCGCCGTATGCTTGGCAGACGTGGTGGCGCCGCCGATCAGCAGCGGGATCTCCAGCCCGGCGCGCTTCATCTCGGCCGCGAAGTCCACCATGCGGTCGAGCGAGGGCGTGATCAGGCCGGACAGGCCCACGATATCGGCCTTCTCCTCGCGCGCCGTCTCGATGATGTCCTCGGCCGGCACCATGACGCCCAGGTCGATGACCTCGTAGTTGTTGCACTGCAGCACGACGCCGACGATGTTCTTGCCGATGTCGTGCACGTCGCCCTTCACCGTGGCCATGACGATCTTGCCCTTGGCCGAGGTGTCGCCGAGGCGCTGCTTCTCCTCCTCCATGAAGGGGATTAGGTGGCCCACGGCGGCCTTCATCACCCGGGCCGACTTGACCACCTGGGGCAGGAACATCTTGCCGGCGCCGAACAGGTCGCCGACCACGTTCATGCCGTCCATCAGCGGCCCCTCGATCACGTCGAGCGGCGTGTCGGCGCGCTGGCGCGCCTCCTCGGTGTCGTCGATCACGTAGTCGGTGATGCCGTGCACCAGCGCGTGGCGCAGCCGCTCCTCCACCGGCGCCTCGCGCCATTTCGGGTCGGCCTTCTTCTGCGCCTCGCCCGAGCCGCGATACTTGTCGGCGATGGCAAGCAGCCGCTCGGTCGCGTCCGCGCGCCGGTTCAGGATCACGTCCTCGACATGGTCGCGCAGCTCCTCGGGGATGTCGTCATAGACCGTGATCTGCCCGGCATTGACGATGGCCATATCGAGCCCCGCCGCGATGGCGTGGTAGAGGAACACCGAGTGCATCGCCTCGCGCACCGGGTTGTTGCCCCTGAACGAGAACGAGATGTTGGACAGCCCCCCCGACACATGCGCATGCGGCAGCCTCTCCTTGATCATCCTGGTCGCCTCGATGAAGGCGACGGCATAGTCGTTGTGCTCCTCGATCCCGGTGGCGATGGCGAAGATGTTGGGATCGAAGATGATGTCCCAGGGGTCGAAGCCGGCCTTCTCGGTCAGCAGCTTGTAGCAGCGCTCGCAGATGGCGAACTTGTGCGCGGCGGTCTCGGCCTGGCCCTGCTCGTCGAAGGCCATCACCACCACCGCCGCGCCATAGCGGCGTATGGCGCGGGCCTGCTCGAGGAAGGGCCCCTCGCCCTCCTTGAGGCTGATGGAGTTGACCACAGCCTTGCCCTGGACGCATTTCAGCCCGGCCTCGATCACCGACCACTTCGAGCTGTCGATCATGACCGGCACGCGGGAGATGTCGGGCTCCGACGCGATTAGGTTGAGGAAGGTCGTCATCGCCTGCTCGGAGTCGAGCAGCCCCTCGTCCATGTTCACGTCGATGATCTGCGCGCCGTTCTCGACCTGGCCGCGCGCGACATCCAGCGCGGCCGCATACTCGCCCGCCAGGATCAGCTTCTTGAACTTCGCCGACCCGGTGACGTTGGTGCGCTCGCCGATATTGATGAAGCTGGCGACGGTCATGCCGGCTCGGTCTCCTCGCTGTCGCGCTCGCGCGCCTCGAACATCTCCAGGCCCGACAGCCGCAGCAGCTGCGCCCGCTCGGGCACGCGTCGCGGAGCCTTGCCCGCGACGGCCTCGGCGATGGCGCGGATGTGATCGGGCGTGGTGCCGCAGCACCCGCCGACGATGTTGACCAGCCCCGCCTCGGCCCATTCGCCCAGTTGGCGCGCGGTCTCCTCGGGCGTCTCGTCATAGCCGCCCATCTCGTTGGGCAGCCCGGCATTGGGGTAGGCCGAGACCAGCGTGTCGGCGATGCCGGCCAGCGCCCGCACATGGGGGCGCAGCTCGCTGGCGCCCAGCGCGCAGTTGAGCCCGATCGAGAACGGCCGCGCATGCGACATCGAGACCCAGAACGCCTCGGGCGTCTGCCCGGTCAGCGTGCGGCCCGAGCGGTCGGTGATGGTGCCCGAGATCATCACCGGCGGCACCGCCAGCCCCTCGTCGCGCAACATCTCGACGGCCCAGATCGCCGCCTTGGCGTTCAACGTGTCGAAGATCGTCTCGATTAGGATCAGGTCGACGCCGCCCTCGACCAGCGCCCGCGCCGCCTCGCCATAGGCCCCGGCCAGGTCGTCGAAGGTCACCTTGCGCATGCCCGGGTCGTTCACGTCGGGCGAGATGCTCGCGGTCTGGTTGGTCGGCCCGATGGCGCCGGCCACCCAGACCGGCCGCCCGGCGGCCCCGGCCGCCTCGCGCGCCAGCGTCGCGGCCGCGCGATTGAGCTCGGGCACCAGCTCCTGAAGCCCGTAATCGGCCTGGCTGATGCGGTTGGCCGAGAAGGTGTTGGTCTCGATGATGTCCGCCCCGGCCGCGATGAAGGCCGCATGGATGCCGCGGATCGTGTCGGGCTGCGTCAGCGTCAACAGCTCGTTGTTGCCGCCCAGATCCGAGACATGGTCCCTGAACCGCTCGCCGCGATAGGCCGCCTCGTCCGGACGCTCGGCCTGGATCATGGTGCCCATGGCGCCGTCGAGGATCAGGATCCGCTCGCCGGCCAGGGCGTATATGTCCGTCGTCCCGCTCATCCGTCCCCCTTCAGGCCGCGCAGCGGATGCCACGCGCCCGGCAGATGCCGGCGCTCAGCTCGGCGAGGCTCACACTATACATGTCGAGCTCGTCGAATCCCGCCTCGATCGGCCGGCTCTCCCGCTCGGTCGCCACCGCCGCCGTGACCATGGACCGGGTCGGGGCCGCGTCCGGCCCCTCGAACCGCTCGGCCTGCCAGGACGGCACGCCGGCGCCGCACCTCGCGGAGACCGCGACGAGCCTGCCGGATCGGAACACGGGCACGATCCCCGGCACGATCCCCGGCACGATTCTGCCGCCACGATTCTGCCGGCGAGGCCCCTGGCGTCGATCTCCTGCGGCCACGGAGCTGAACGACTGCGATGACGCGGCAGACCATACGAATCAGAACCGACATTGCAAGGGTCAAAAGCGACTCTCGCACCCGGCCCGTCGCCGCATCCCGTCCCAGGCCACGGACAGTTGCAAAAGGCCGGGCATGGTGCGCCAAAAAAAGCGGGGCCGGTCGGGCCCCGCAGTCGGCTCCAGCGAAAACATCGCCGAGGGACTTTGCCTCCTTCCCACGACAAGGTGGCGCCGTCCTGCCGGCAATGAGGCAATTTACCCCAATCTGCGGCGAACCGGGGCAAGTGCGGCGAAAAGGTGGTCGAACGCAACCCAGTCGTCCGGCTCGAGCCGCACCAGCACCACCGTCACTTCGCGCCGGAAGGCGGCCGGCAGTCGCGCCGCGTCCTTCTCGGTGGTGACCAGCATGGCGTCGGCCGAGCGCGCCGTGCGCAACAGCCGGCGCAGGATCGCCTCGCCATAGTCGCAGTGATCGGGGAAGGGCACCGCCTCGACCAGCACGGCCCCCATGGCCCTGAGCGTGGCGAAGAACTTCGCCGGCCGCCCGATGCCGGCGAAGGCCACCACCGGCTCGCCCTCGAGCGGCAGGCCGGTCTCGACCGGCAGCATCCGCGCCGGGACCGCGCCGGAAAGCCGGGGCCACCGCGCCACCGCGGCCGCGCGCGCGGCCGGCTCGCCGACCAGCACCACCAGGTCGGCGCGCGCCAGCCCCGTGGTGACGGTCTCGCGCAACGGTCCCGCCGGGATCAGCCGGCCGTTGCCGAAAGCCTGGCCCGCGTCGACCACCACGATGGCGCGGTCGGGCGCCACATGCGGGTTCTGCAGGCCGTCGTCCATCAGCACGACCTCGGCCCCCGCTCCGGCCGCGGCACGCAGCCCGGCGGCGCGGTCCTTCGCCACCCACACCGGTGCCAGCGCCGCCAGCACCAGCGCCTCGTCGCCGACCTCGCGGTGGCTGTCGCGCGCCGGATCCACCCGGTGCGGCCCTGCCAGCCGCCCGCCATGGCCGCGGCTGACCACGTGCACGGTGCGGCCTTGGGCCGCCAGCCGCAGCAGCAGCGCCGCGACCATCGGCGTCTTGCCCGCGCCGCCTGCGGTCAGGTTGCCCACGACCACGACCGGCACAGGCGCGCGATAGGGCACGGCGCGGCGCGCCCGCCAGCGCGTCCCCAGCCGCCACAGCGCCGCCGCCGGCGCCAGCAGGCGCGCCGGCCAGCCGGGCGCGTCAGGCGCGCGCCACCAGAAGCCGGGGGCCATCACCGCTTCGCCTCCATCTGCGCCAGCGCCTCGGCCGCCAGCGCCGCCACGTCGGGCGTTAGCTGCGCGCGCACCGCCCGCGCCGCCTCGGCCATCGCCCGCCGCTCGGCCTCCGCGCCCAGCAGCGCCGCGACCGCCCCGCCCAGCTCGCCCGCGTCGCGCACCAGCCGCGCCGCGCCGGCCTCCTCCAGCGCCGCATAGGCCGGCGCCAGGGTCTCCGTGCCCGGCCCGTGCAGGATCGCCGCGCCCAGCGCCGCGGCCTCGAACGGGGTGTGCCCCCCGGCCCGGGCCAGCGAGCCGCCGATGAAGGCGACCGGCGCCAGGCGTAGCCACAGCCCCATCTCGCCCAGCGTGTCGACGAGCCAGATGTCGGTGCCGGGCCCCGGCGCCTCGCCCGAGGCCCGGCGCGCCACGCCCAGGCCCCGGCGTGCCAGCGCGGCCGCGATCGCCGCGCCCCGCGCGGGATGACGCGGCGCGACCAGCGTCACCAGTCCCGGCAGCGCGCGCGCCGCCACCCGATGTGCCTCGGCCGCGATCTCCTCCTCGGGTGCATGGGTCGCGGCCGCCAGCCACACCGGCCGCCCCGCCAGCGCCGCGCGCGCGCACTCAAGCTCCTCGGCCCCGCAGCCCGGCGGCGCCACCGCCGCCTTCAGGGTGCCGCCGACGCGCACCCGCCCGGGCTCCGCGCCCATCGCCACCAGCCGCGCAGCGCCCGGCCCGTCCTGCGCCTCGATGCGGGCGAACAGCCGCACCAGCGCGCGCGCCATCCCCGGCGCCCAGGCCCAGCGCCGGGCGCTGCGCCCGGAGACGCGCCCCCCCACCAGCCACATCGGCACGCCGCGCCGCGCCGTCTCGCGCATCAGCCGCGGCCACAGCTCGCTCTCGCCCCAGATGCCCAGATCGGGCCGCCAGTGCTCGAGGAACCGCCCGACCGCCGCGGCCGTGTCCACCGGCGCGTACTGGTGCAGGCAGCGCTCGGGCAGAGCGCCCGCCAGCCGCTTTGCCGCCGCCACCGTGCCCGCCGTCATGAGGCAGCTCACCGGCCCCTGCCGCACCAGCTCGGCGGCCAGCGGCAGCAGCGCCGCCGCCTCGCCCGCGCTCGCCCCGTGCAGCCAGACCAGCCGCCCCGCCGGCCGCGCCAGCCCGGCACGGCCCAGCCGCTCGCCGATCCTGCTGGGGTCCTCACGCCCGCGCGCGGCACGCCGCGCCAGCCAGGGCGCCGCCGCCGGCCCCGCCAGCCGCGACAGCGCCAGATAGGCCGCCAGCGCCGCCGAGCCCCCCGGGCCACGCGCCGGATGCAGGGCGCCGCCTGCGCTGGCGCGGCCTGCGCTGGCGCGGCCTGCCGCGCTCATCCGCTGTCGGGCTTGGCGGCGGCGCTGGCCGGGTCCTCCTCGTCGTGCAGCCGGTGCAGATGCGCGATGAAATAGCGCATGTGGGCGTTGTCCACGGTCTGTTGCGCCTTCGCCTTCCAGGCCCGGTGCGCGCTGGCATAGTCGGGGAAGATGCCGACCACGTCGATCGCGTCGACATCGCTGAACTCGTTGCGCTGCGGGTCGACGAGCTCGCCGCCATAGACAAGGTGCAGGAGCTGGGCCATCGGCGCCTCTCTTCCTGGCCGGTTGCGAAAATCCCGCGCACCATAGCGCGCGGCCCCGGCCAGTCAATCGGACCGGCGCCGGGCCATCACCGCCCGGTGCAGCGCCGCGGGGGCCGCGATCACCCCGGCCGCGCGCGCCGGGTGGCGGTCGAACACCAGCGGCCCGCCCGCGCGGTCGGTGACCACCGCCCCGGCCTGGGTTGCGATCAGGCTGCCCGCGGCGATGTCCCACTCCCAGGCATCCCTCAACGTCAGCATCAGGTCGAAGGCGCCGGCGGCCACCAGGCACAGCCGCCAGGCCAGCGAGGGCCGGAAGTGCCGCGCCACCGGCGGCGGCCCGCCGGGCCACAGCTCGGGCTTGAGCTGCGCCGAGGAGACCAGCGCCCGCGCGCCCTGCAGCCGGCCGCGCGCCGAAGCCCGGATCGCCCGCCCGTCCAGCGTCGCCCCGCCGCCCAGCGCCGCCGCATAGGTCTCGCGCCGGGCGGGCAGCCGCATCACCCCGGCGAGCACCCGGCCGCGCTCGGCCACGGCCAACGCCGTGCCCCAGCCCTCCTGCCCGGCCATGAAGGCGCGTGTACCGTCGATCGGGTCGACGATGAAGACCCGCTCGCACTCGACCGATGCGGGGGCGCCTTCGCTCTCCTCCGACAGCCAGCCATAGTCCGGCCGCGCCGCGCTCAGCTCGGCCCGAAGCATGCGGTCCACCTCCAGGTCGGCCGCCGTCACCGGCCCTTGGCCCGGCTTCTCCCAGCTCTCGTAGTCGCCGCCGAAGGACTTCAGCGCCACCTCGCCCGCCGCCTCGGCCGCGCCCACCAGAAGCGCCAGATCGCGGGCGGCGTCTGCCCTCTCAGGCAACGGTCAGCCCCTCGACCAGAAGCGAGGGCACCGCCACCGCGCGGCTGAGGTCGGCGTCGTTGGCCGGCACGATCGAGCGCACCAGCTCGGGCAGGCTGCCGGCCACGGTGATCTCGTTGACCGGGTGCACGATGCGCCCGCCCTCGACCCAGAAGCCCGAGGCGCCGCGGCTGTAGGCGCCCGTGGTGGGGTTGATCGAGCTGCCCATCAGCGAGGTGACCACGAGTCCGGTGCCCATTTGCGCCATGAGCTCGTCGCGGCACGCGGGGCCCTGCGTCACCCGGATATTGCTGGTGCCGGGCACCGGCGGCCCGCCGGTGCCGCGCCGGGCATTGGCGGTGCTCTCCAGCCCCAGCTTGCGCGCGGTGGCGAGATCCAGCACCCAGCTTTTGAGCACCCCGTCGCCCACCAGCACGGTGCGGCCCGCCGCCAGCCCCTCGCCGTCGAAGGGGCGGCTGGCGCGGCCGCGCGGGATCAGCGGCTCGTCGGCCAGCTCGAAGCCCTCGGGCAGTACGCGCTCGCCCATGGCATCGCGCAGCCAGCTCGAGCCGCGCACGATCGCCGCCCCGTTGATCGCCGCCAGCAGGTGGCCGATCAGGCTGCCCGCGACGCGCTCGTCGAACACGACCGGCCAGCGCCCCTTGGGCGGCTTGCGCGCACCCAGCCGCTCGACCGCGCGGCGCCCAGCGCGCGCGCCCACCTCCACCGGGTCGGGCAGGTCGGCGTGGAAGGTGCGCAGCTCGAAGGCATGGTCGGCCTCGCGGCCCAGCCCCTCGCCGGCCATGGCCGAGACCCCGACCGACGCGGCCGTCCGCTCGTAGCTGCCGACAAAGCCGTTGCTCGCCATCAGGGTGATGCGGTCGCGCCCCCAGCCGGTGCTCGCCTGCTCGACCTGGGTGACCCCGGCGATGGCGCGCGCCGCCGCCTCGGCCGCCAGCGCCCGGGCCTCCAGCGCCTCGGGCGCGGGCGGCTCGGCCGGGTCGGCCAGCTCCAGCCCCGCGGGGTCGGCCGGCGTGCCCAGCTGCGCCGGCTCGGCCAGCCCGCACCACGGGTCCTCGGGGGCCTCGCGCGCCATCGCCACGGCCCGCTCGGCCATCTGCGCGAGCGCCTCGGCGCGGTCATCCGAGGCCGAGACGCAGGCCTGCCGCCGGCCCATCAGCACGCGCAGGCCAAGGTCGCGGCCCTCGGCGCGCTGGGCCTCCTCCAGCCGCCCGTCGCGCACGCCGACGCCAAGGCTGGTGGCCGAGACCACCAGCACGTCCGCGGCCTCCGCGCCCGCGCGTCGCGCGGCCGCCAGCAGCGCCTCGGCCAGCTTCAGATCATCGGCCATTCGCCCACTCCTTCAGAAGAAGAACGCCAGCAGGGCCTGCCAGACCAGCGCCAGCCCCAGCCCGCCGATCATCACCCCGGTCAGCATCATGCCGAAGAAGCGCAGGTTGAAGCGCCTCGCCCCGGCCAGGAAATAGGCCCCGTGCATCACCCGGCCCACCACCAGCATCGCCCCCGCGACGTGCAGCAGCAGCGGTGGCGCCCCCATGCCCTCCGACAGCGCCATCACGATCAGCGCGATGGGGATGTACTCGCAGGCATTGGCATGGGCGCGGATGGCCTGGACCAGCTCCGGCACGCCGCCGTCGCCATAGGAGACGTCGTGGCGCCGCCTGCGCCGCGAGACCTCGAAGCCCAGCCCCATGATCCACAGCGCCATCAGCCCCGCATAGAACGATGTCACCGCCAGCAGCATCGGTCCTCCCTCATGGTCACCGTTGCCGCAATAACTGTGGCGCGCCATATGTCAAAGGCAAAGGCCAAGCTGCCTCGCAGGTGTGCGATGCGCGCCCCTCTATGGCCTTGCTGCGCCCCCCGGCGACGTGGCCCGTATCGACCGGGCGCGCACCGGCGAGGCCGGATCGGGCAGCGGTCGCCGCCAGCCGGCCGGCACCCGTCAGGCTTCATTAACCATGATCCGTGCGCAATTCGCGTCCTCAATGATTTTAGTGGGTTGATCGCGTGTGCAATGTGCACACCCCTTGCGGCGCGCACGCCCGCCCCGCCCGGGCCGGCCTCAGCCGCGCGCGTAGACGTCGTCGTAGCGGGTGATGTCGTCCTCGCCCAGATAGCCGCCGCTCTGGATCTCGATCAGGTGCAGCTCGGCCGCGCCCGGGTTCTCCAGCCGGTGCCGCTCGCCCAGCGGCACATAGCAGGACTGGTCGGGTCCCAGCTCGCGCAGCTCCTCGCCGATGGTCACCCTTGCGGTGCCGGCGACCACCACCCAGTGCTCGGCCCGGTGCTGGTGCGACTGCAGCGACAGCCGCCCGCCCGGGCGCACCATGATGCGCTTGACCTGGAAGCGCGGGCCGCGCGCCAGCACCTCGAACCAGCCCCAGGGCCGATGGTCGCGCGGGTAGAGCTCGGCCTCCTCGGCGCCCGCCGCCTTCAGCGCCTCGACCGCGCCGCGCACCTCCTGGGCGCGCGCCATCGGCGCCACCAGCACCGCGTCGCGCATGGCCACGGCGACCATCTCGTCGAGCCCCAGCCCGACCAGCCTGGGCCCGTCGGCGGGCGAGAGCAGAAGCGTGTCGCGGCAGTCGATCGCCAGCGCGCTTCCGGCCAGCGCGTTGCCCGCGGCGTCCTGCCCGGTCTCGCGCCACACCGTCTCCCACGAACCGAGGTCGTTCCAGCCGCACTCCAGCGGCACCGCGGTGCCGCCGCCCAGCCGCTCCATCACCGCATAATCCAGCGAGATCGCCGGGCTCTGCCCATAGCCGGCCTCGCCGGGGCGGAAGAAGTCGAGGTCCTCGCGCCCCTCGGCCAGCGCCTGGCGGCAGGCGGCCAGGATCTCGGGCGCATGGCGCTCGAAGGCAGCCAGCACGTCGCGCGCGCAGAACAGGAAGATGCCGGCGTTCCACAGATAGCGCCCGGCCGCCAGCATCTCCTCGGCGCGCGCCCGGTCGGGCTTCTCGACGAAGCGCAGGAAGGGCGCGGGGCCGCCGGCCGGCGGGCCGGCCAGCTCCAGCCAGCCATACCCGGTCTCGGCCCGGCCCGGCACCACGCCGAAGGTCACGGCCTCGCCGTGCCGCGCCGCGTCCGCCCCGGCCGCCACGGCGGCGTGGAAGGCGGCATCGTCGCGGATCATGTGATCCGAGGGCAGCACCAGCATCAGCGCCTCGGGCGCCTCCGCCGCGACCATCAGCGCGGCCAGGCAGACCGCCGGCGCGGTGTTGCGCATCTGGGGCTCGATCACGATGCGCCGCGGCGTCACCCCGGTCGCGGCCAGGGCCTCGGCGACGATGAAGCGAAACTCCGCGGTGGTCAGCACCAAGGGCGCGGCATAGCCCGGCGCGGCCACCCGGCGCACGGTGCGCTGGAACAGCGTCTCGCCCGGCAAGAGCGGTCCGAACTGCTTGGGATAGCTGCGACGGGACAGCGGCCACAGTCGGGTGCCCGAGCCGCCGCACAGGATGACGGGAACGATCCCGGGCGCCTGCGCCACGCGGTCATCCCCCCCGGGCACCGCTCAGTGCGTCCAGCCGAACCGCCGGTTGTAGGCGAAGTTGCCGCCATAGCCCATCGGCCGCACGTTCGCGCGCCGCGGCTTCGAGGTCTCCAGCGTGAAGGGAATTCCGTGGCGGCGGGCATAGTCCACCGCCTCCTCCTTGGTCTCGAAGCGCAGCCGCACCTGGTTCTGCGTGCTGCCCCAGCCGGTCCACCCCATCAAGGGGTCGATGCGGCGCGGCTCGAGCGGCGTGAACTCGAGGATCCAGAAGCGCGTGTTGCGCATCCCCGACTGCATGGCGTTCTTCGGCGACTGATAGATGCGTGCCTGCATGGTTCCCTTCCGTCCGGCGCCCGCGACGGGCGGCTCACCCCCCATATCGCGCAGAAGCGCCGAGCGAGGCAAGCCCGAATGCGCCGCCGGCGGCGGCTCAGCCGAGCATCAAAAACAGCATCGCGGCCCAGATTCCCGCGCCCAGGAGCGGGGCGAGCACCATGACCAGGGCCGGCGTGTCGCGCTCGCGCCGGTCCTCGTGCGGCCTCTCGGGGGAGCGCGGCGCATCGGGCTTGAACGTGCCCGGCGCGACGCGCCTGACCTTGGTGTCCGCCTTGCGGCGCGCCCCGGTCCTGCGCTGCGAATTGCCTGCCTGCATGGCCTCTGCGATCGCCTCCGCCTGCTTGCGCCGGCTGCCCGGCTCTCCCGGCTCTCCCGGCTCTCCCGGCTCTCCCGGCCACCCGGCGGTGCCGCCACGCACCGGCGGACCGCCGCCTCATCGCCCGGGGCTTCCGCCCGGAGCCCGCCACCCGCAGCCCGCGCCCCGGAGCCCGCGCCCCGGAACCCTCGACCCGAAGCCTCCTCGCCGGACAACTCCCCGGGACAACTCCCCGGGACAACTCTCCGGGACAACTCTCCGGGACAACTCTCCGGGACAACTCTCCGGGACAACTCTCCGGGACAACTCTCCGGGACAGCCCCCCGACAGCCGCCCCGACAGCCCCGGCGCCGCCGCGGGAAACCGCACCGCACCTAGCCGATCAGCAGCGACAGGACAGCCCCCCACAGCACCAGGCCCAAGAGCGGAGCGAGCACCATCGCCGCGGCCGGGCGGTCGCGGTTGCGGCCGTCTAGCGCCGCCTCCATTGGCTGGCGCGGAACGAGGGCGCACACCGCGAAGGATCCCTGCGGCAGGCGCTCGATCTCGGTCTCTTGGGAAAAGTCACGCCGCCAGGCTGGTGCAGGGAGCGAGGGTGGGGTGGATGTTGCACCAACCTGACGGCGATCTGCTGCTTGCACCATAATTAATACACCCAGAAGGCGAGTCCGGTCAACGAAACTCTACTTTTCGGCCGCAGTTTCGCCCGGAAATCGTCAATGTTCCGTTAATGTGCCCGCCTGGATTGTCTCCGCGGCCTGTGGACGCCATATCTCGGCCCATCGGAAGGGCGGCCCGGGGACCATCCGCAATGACCGAGCAGACCATCGCCGCGAATCGCCACGACGCCCCGCGACGCCGCGACAAGCTCGAGGGCGGCCGGCGATTCGCCATGCACAGCGAGTTCCGCCCCGCCGGCGACCAGCCCCGCGCCATCGGGGAGCTGGCCGAGGGCGTGGATCGCGGCGAGCGCGACCAAGTGCTGCTCGGCGCCACCGGCACCGGCAAGACCTACACCATGGCGCGGGTGATCGAGGCGACCCAGCGCCCCGCCCTCATCCTGGCGCCGAACAAGACGCTCGCCGCCCAGCTCTACGGCGAGTTCCGGTCCTATTTCCCCGACAACGCGGTGGAGTACTTCGTCAGCTATTACGACTACTACCAGCCCGAGGCCTACGTGCCGCGCACCGACACCTATATCGAGAAGGAATCCCAGATCAACGAGCAGATCGACCGCATGCGCCACGCCGCGACGCGGTCGCTCCTGGAGCGCGACGACGTGATCATCGTCGCCTCGGTCTCGTGCATCTACGGCATCGGCGCGGTCGAGACCTACGGCGCCATGACCCAGGACCTCGCCGTGGGGCAGGCCTACGACCAGCAGGCGGTGATGCGCGAGCTGGTGGCCCAACAGTACAAGCGCTCCGACGCCTTCTTCACCCGCGGCAGCTTCCGCGTGCGCGGCGATTCGCTCGAGCTGTGGCCGGCGCATCTGGAGGACCGCGCCTGGCGCTTCTCCTTCTTCGGCGACGAGCTCGAGTCGATCCACGAGTTCGACCCGCTCACCGGCCAGCGCAGCGACACGCTCGAGCGCGTGCGCGTCTACGCCAACTCGCACTACGTCACGCCGCGCCCGACGCTCAACCAGGCGATCAAGGGCATCAAGGAGGAGCTTCGCGTCCGCCTCGACCAGCTCGTGCGCGAGGGCCGCCTGCTCGAGGCGCAACGGCTCGAGCAGCGCACCAACTACGACCTGGAGATGCTCGAGACCACCGGCGCGTGCCACGGCATCGAGAACTACTCGCGCTACCTCACCGGGCGGCGCGCCGGCGAGCCGCCGCCGACGCTGTTCGAGTACATCCCCGACCACGCCGTGGTGTTCGCCGACGAAAGCCATGTCACCGTGCCCCAGCTCGGCGGCATGTACCGCGGCGACTACCGGCGCAAGTTCACCCTGGCCGAGCACGGCTTCCGCCTGCCCTCGTGCATGGACAACCGGCCGCTGAAGTTCGAGGAATGGGACGCCATGCGCCCGCAGTCGGTGTTCGTCTCGGCGACCCCGGGCCCGTGGGAGCTCGAGCGCACCGGGGGCGTCTTCACCGAGCAGGTGATCCGCCCCACCGGCCTCGTGGACCCCGAGATCGAGGTCCGCCCCGTGGCCTCCCAGGTCGACGACCTGATCGACGAGTGCCGCCACGTGGCCGCGGCCGGCAACCGGGCGCTGGTCACCACGCTGACCAAGCGCATGGCCGAGGACCTGACCGAGTACATGCACGAGCAGGGCATCCGCGTGCGCTACATGCACTCCGACATCGACACGGTCGAGCGCATCGAGATCCTGCGCGACCTCCGCCTTGGCGCCTTCGACGTGCTGGTGGGCATCAACCTCTTGCGCGAGGGGCTCGACATCCCCGAATGCGCGCTGGTGGCCATCCTCGACGCCGACAAGGAGGGTTTCCTGCGCTCGGAGACCTCGCTGGTGCAGACCGTCGGGCGCGCCGCGCGCAACCTCGAGGGCCGGGTCATCATGTATGCCGACCACGTCACCGGCTCGATGCAGCGGGCCATCTCCGAGACCGAGCGGCGCCGCGCCAAGCAGCGGGAATACAACGAGAAAAACGGCATCACCCCGGCCACCATCCGCAAGAACGTGGCCGACATCCTCGAGGGCACCTACGCGGCCGACACCGACATGGCCCGGGTCACCGCCCGGATCGACGCCCCGAAGGTCGGCGCCAATCTCGAGGCGCATCTCGAGGCGCTGAGAAAGCAGATGCTGACCGCCGCCGAGAACCTGGAGTTCGAGGAGGCCGCCCGCCTGCGCGACGAGATCCGCCGGCTCGAGGCGGTGGACCTGGCCGTGCACGACGACCCGCTGGCGCGGCAGTCGGCGGTGGCGGAACGCGCCGCGCTGGCCGCCGGCCGCTCGAGCTCGGGGCGGCCGGGGACGCGCAGCTTTCGCGGCAAGGGGCGGCGCCGGACGGGCCGTTAACTCTTATATGTCTTATATAAGACCTATAAGAATTTCGCGGCACGCAACGGATCGTCGAGGGCCCTTCCGGCACCCCTCCAACCGGCTGAATCCGTTCTGTCCGGTGGGTCGACCTGTGGATCGAATCGACGGGAATGGTGCGGTCGAGAAGACTCGAACTTCCACGGGCTTTCGCCCACAGCGACCTCAACGCTGCGCGTCTACCAGTTCCGCCACGACCGCATGGCCCCATTCGGCGAGGCGCATGTAGCAAAGCGCGGCCCCCTTGTGAAGCCCTGCGCGGCGAAATATTGAGGCGGGGAGCCGGCTCAACGCGGACCCGGAGGCAGCCCTGGTCGAGTGGCGCACAAGCGATGGCCTGACCCCCTACGAGGACGCCCTCGCCTGGATGGACGCGCGCGTCTCGGCGATCCTCGCCGGCACGGCGCCCGAGTGCGTGTGGCTGCTCGAGCACCCGCCGCTCTACACCGCGGGCACCAGCGCGCGCGAGGCCGATCTGATCGAGCCCGACCGCTTCCCCGTCCATCGCACCAACCGGGGCGGGCAGTTCACCTATCACGGGCCGGGCCAGCGGGTGGCCTATGTCATGCTCGACCTGAACCGGCGCGGACGTGACGTGCGCCGCTTCGTCTCGGCGCTCGAGGACTGGGTGATCGCAGCCCTGGCCGAGTTCCAGGTGCGGGGCGAGCGGCGCGCGGGGCGCGTCGGCGTCTGGGTCGTCCGGCCGGACAAGCCGGCCCTGCCCGGCGGCGCCCCGGCCGAGGACAAGATCGCCGCCATCGGCGTGCGGCTGCGGCGCTGGGTCAGCTTCCACGGCGTGGCGATCAATGTCGAGCCGGACCTCGCCCACTATGGCGGCATCGTGCCCTGCGGCATCACCGGCCACGGCGTCACCAGCCTGGTCGATCTGGGGCTGCCGCTGGGCATGGCCGACCTCGACCTCGCGCTCGCGCGCGCCTTCCCCGCGACGCTGGGCGCGCTCGGCGCCGCTCCGGACTGCGACACCGCTCAGGGCTGCGACACATGGCCCCCCGACGCCGAGGCGGGCGAGATGCAGCCGCCGCTTGCCCGACGGGATGCGAGCCGCTAAACCTCCCTCGAGGGAAAGCCAGCGCAGATTTTACTCCCACGCGCCAAGCAGAACACACAGGAGCGAGCGAATGGCCGAGGCGACGGTCCACGCCCACGAGGAGCACCAGGGTTTCTTTACCCGCTGGTTCTGCTCCACCAACCACAAGGACATCGGAACCCTTTACCTGTGCACGGCCTTCCTGGTCGGCCTGATCTCGGTGTGCTTCACCATGGTGATCCGGCTCGAGCTGATGTATCCGGGCGTGCAGTTTCTGACCCATGCGGACGGAACGCCGGACGGCCAGCTCTACAACGTGCTGGTGACTGCGCACGGCATCACCATGATGTTCTTCGTCATCATCCCGGCGCTGTTCGGCGGATTCGGCAACTACTTCCTGCCGCTGCATATCGGTGCGCCGGACATGGCGTTCCCGCGGCTGAACAATCTCAGCTACTGGCTGTATGTCTCGGGCGCCTCGCTGGCGCTGATCTCCATGGTGGTCCCCGGCGGCTTCGGCGAGCACGGCGCGGGCGTCGGCTGGGTGATGTACGCCCCGCTGTCGACCAAGGAGGCGGGCATGTCGATGGACTTCGCCATCTTCGCCATCCACCTCTCGGGCGCCTCGTCGATCCTGGGCGCGGTGAACATGATCACCACGTTTTTGAACATGCGCGCGCCGGGCATGACGCTGCTCAAGGTGCCGCTGTTTCCGTGGGCGATCTTCGCCACCGCCTGGATGATCCTTTTGTCCCTGCCGGTTCTGGCGGGCGGCATCACCATGCTGCTGACCGACCGCAACTTCGGCACCACCTTCTTCGACCCCGCCGGCGGCGGCGATCCGGTGCTCTACCAGCACATCCTGTGGTTCTTCGGCCATCCCGAGGTCTACATGCTGATCGTGCCGGCCTTCGGCATCATCAGCCACGTGGTCTCGACCTTCTCGAAGAAGCCGATCTTCGGCTACACCGGCATGGTCTTCGCCCTGCTGTCGATCTCCGCGCTCGGCTTCGTGGTCTGGGCGCACCACATGTACACGGTCGGCCTGTCGAAGAACACGCAGGCCTACTTCATGCTGGCCACCATGGTCATCGCGGTGCCCACGGGCATCAAGGTGTTCTCGTGGATCGCCACCATGTGGGGCGGCTCGATCGAGTTCAAGACGCCGATGCTGTTCGCCATGGGCTTCATCTTCCTGTTCACGCTGGGCGGCGTCACCGGCGTCGTGCTGGCCCAGCCCGGGCTCGACCGCATCTACCAGGACACCTATTACGTGGTGGCCCACTTCCACTACGTGATGAGCCTCGGCGCGGTCTTCGGCATCTTCGCCGGCATCTACTACTGGATCGGCAAGATGAGCGGCAGGCAGTACCCGGAGGTCTGGGGCAAGGTGCATTTCTGGCTGTTCTTCATCGGCGCCAACATCACCTTCTTCCCGCAGCACTTCCTGGGCCGCCAGGGCATGCCGCGGCGCTACATCGACTACCCGGAGGCGTTCGCCTTCTGGAACCACATCTCGTCGATCGGCGCCTTCATCTCGGGTCTCAGCTTCCTGGTGTTCATCGGGGTGATGGCCTACACGCTGTTCTACGGCAAGAAGGTCACCGAGCCGAACTACTGGGGCGACCCGGCCGGCTCGATGGAGTGGCAGTTCTCCAACCCGCCGCCGCACCACACCTACGAGACCCTGCCCACCCGCGAGATGTGGGACCACGAGACGGCGCACTGAGCCGACCGCGTGAGCGCTCGATGGGACGGGTCTTCAGATCGGCGGCCGGGGGACCTCCCCCGGCCGCCAGCGCTTCGGAGCAGACGCCGGACTGGCGCGAGCGGCTGGACCGGCCTGTCTTTCACGCGCTGATCTGGCCGAATCGCCCGCTCGGCCGGCGCGGCAAGCGGGTCGTGCTGGGGGCCGCCGCGGCCGGGCTGGCGCTGCCGCTGATCGCGCTGGCGGGCACCAAGGTGATCTGGGGGGTG
This sequence comes from Thermohalobaculum sp., assembly GCF_058622915.1. NCBI lineage: Bacteria > Pseudomonadati > Pseudomonadota > Alphaproteobacteria > Rhodobacterales > Paracoccaceae > Thermohalobaculum > Thermohalobaculum sp. The sequence goes on from NZ_JBZSYN010000152.1 coordinate 32,150, forward strand.
CTGCCCTTCGTCGCGGCCGCGCTGGCGCTGTTGTGGCTGGGGCTCAGGCGCAGCGACTACGACGGGCAGCTGGTCGAGGAGGTCGCGATCTGGCGCGACGAGATCCGCGTCGAGCGGCGCGACCCGGGCGGGCGCATCCGGCGCTGGCGCGCCGACCCGTTCCAGGTGCGCCTCACGCTCTATCCCGAGAGCAAGGTCGAGAACTACCTCACGCTCAGGGGCGCGGGGCGCGAGATCGAGCTCGGCGCCTTCCTCAGCCCCGAGGAGCGCGTGGCGCTGGCCGACGAGCTGGAGGAGGCGCTGACCCGCGCGATCCGCGCCTGAGGCGCGGGACGGAGCCCGGCCGGCGAATCTCTCGAACAGTGTCGCGTGGCCCGTTCCCGGCGGGCGCAAAGCGGGCTATGAGCTAGTCTCGCTGCGCAGGTGGATGACTCGCGACAAAGGGGGCGGCGATGACGGATCCCGCGACCAACGCTGCCGAGCGGACGGACGAGCGCGATCGCGAATACGGCCTCGACACCGAGGTCGTCTCCGCCGTGGTCGAATCGCTCGAGGCGGGCGATCGGGTGGCGGTGCTGGCGCTGTTGCGCGACCTGCACGTGGCCGACATCGCCGACCTGGTCGAGCAGATCGACTCCGAGGACCGCCGCAGGCTGATCGACATGGTGTGGAACGACATCGACCAGGAATTCCTGGTCGAGGTCGAGGAGGGCGTGCGCGACGAGATCCTCTCCTATCTCGAGCCGAAGAAGGTCGCCGAGGTCGTCAAGGAGCTGGAATCGGACGACGCGGTCTATCTGCTCGAGGACCTGGACGAGGAGCGCCGGCGCCAGGTTCTGGCGGCGCTGGAGCCGGGCGAGCGGGCGGCGGTGTCGATGGCGCTCGAATACCCGGAGTACACCGCCGGGCGCCTGATGCAGTCGGATTTCGTCAAGGCCCCGTCCTTCTGGACCGTGGGCCAGATGATCGACTACCTGCGCGCCGCCGAGGACCTGCCCGAGCCCTTCTACGACATCATCATCGTCGACCCGGCGGCCAAGCCGATCGGCAAGGTGCCGCTGGGCGCGCTGATCGGCGCGCGGCGGCCGGTCAAGCTCGAGGCGCTGATGTCGCGCGACTTCCGCACCATCCACGTGCACGACCCGCAGGAGGACGTGGCCTACGCCTTCAACCAGTACCACCTGGTCTCGGCCCCGGTGGTCGACGACGCCGGCCGCGCGATCGGCGTCATCACCATCGACGACGCCATGGAGGTGCTGAGCGAGGAGGCCCAGGAGGACATCCTGCGCCTGGGCGGCGTCGGCGACGAGGAGATCTCCGACAACGTGTGGGAAATCACCCGGCGGCGCTTTCCCTGGCTGGCGGTGAACCTTCTGACCGCGATCCTCGCCTCGCTGGTGATCGGGCTGTTCGAGAACACCATCGCCAAGGTGGTGGCGCTGGCGGTGCTGATGCCGATCGTCGCTTCGATGGGCGGCAATGCCGGCACGCAGTCGCTGACCGTGGCGGTGCGCGCGCTGGCCACGCGCGACCTCACGGCCACCAACGCCATGCGCGTGATCGCCCGCGAGATCGCGGTGGGGCTTCTGAACGGGTTTGGCTTCGCCGTGATCATGGGACTGATCACCTGGGTGTGGTTCCACCAGCCGATGATCGGCGCCATCATCGGCGTGGCGATGGTGATCAACCTCATCGCCGCGGCGCTGGCCGGCATCCTGTTCCCGCTGGCGCTGGAGAAGATCGGGGCCGACCCGGCGCTGGCCTCGGGCACCTTCGTCACCACGGTGACCGACGTGGTCGGCTTCTTCGCCTTCCTTGGCCTGGCCACGACGCTGCTGCTATAGGCCGCGACGGGAAAGCTTGAATTCGCCCGGGCCGGACCCTTCCTTTGCCCCGGACACGTGCACGGTATTTCATGCGCCAGGAGGTTGCGATGCCCGCCCTGCCCAATTCGATCGACGAGGCACAGGAGCTGTTGGGGCGCACCGGCTATATCGCCGACCGGGCGCTGGGCACGGTGGTGTTCCTCAGCTGCAAGCTGGGCCGGCCGCTGTTCCTCGAGGGCGAGGCGGGCGTCGGCAAGACCGAGATCGCCAAGGCGCTGGCCACGGCGCTGGAGCGCAGGCTGATCCGGCTGCAGTGCTACGAGGGGCTGGACGCCGCCCAGGCGGTCTATGACTGGAACTACCCCGCCCAGATGATCGAGATCCGGCTGGCCGAGGCCGAGGGCGTGGTCGACCGCGACAAGCTGGGCTCGGAGCTGTTCTCCGACCGCTTCCTGATCCGCCGCCCGCTTTTGGAAGCGCTGGAGCCGCAGGCGGGCGGGCCGCCGGTGCTGCTGATCGACGAGCTCGACCGCACCGACGAGCCCTTCGAGGCGTTCCTGCTCGAGGCCTTGAGCGACTTCCAGGTCACGGTGCCCGAGCTCGGCACCATCCACGCCGACCAGCCGCCCATCGTCATCCTGACCTCGAACCGCACGCGCGAGATCCACGACGCGCTGAAGCGGCGCTGCCTGTATCACTGGGTGGACTA
>NZ_JBZSYN010000153.1:0-9820 GCF_058622915.1 Thermohalobaculum sp.
CCCCTGGCCTGCCCCTGGCCTGCCCCTGGCCTGCCCCTGGCCTGCCCCTGGCCTGCCCCTGGCCTGCCCCTGGCCTGCCCCTGGCCTGCCCCTGGCCTGCCCCTGGGGCGCGGGCGCGCAGGGTAACGGCGCTATCGCCCGGCGGGGATGGCCCCGGCGCCGCCCTGCCAGGGGCGCCGGCGGGTGGCGTCGCGGGCGGGCACCAGCCGCAGCTCCTTGCCCGCCGGGTCGCCGCCGATGGCGCCGAGACGGGTGAGCGCGGCCTGCCCCAGATACTTGCAGGGGCCGTCGAGAGGCGGCCCGTAGCGGGCCACCACCAGCGTACGCGGCTGGCACAGCGCCTCGAGCCGGCCGGGCGCGATGTGCCGGCTGTGCACGACCTCGAGCCGCCAGCCGTTCGACAGCCGGGCCGAGGACCAGCCGCGGCCGCGGCTTAGGCCGGGGCGGACGGCAGCGTCCTCTTGCGCGGCGCCGTCGCCATCGCGGCGCAGCCAGGTCTGGGCGACATAGGACTGGGCGCGGGCGTGGTCGAGCGCGCGGCCCTGGGCGCCGATCACTCCGATCAGGCGGCCGCCCGGCGCGATCAGCAGCTCGTGGCGCTGGGCCGGCTGGGTCCAGATCGCCAGCCCCGCGGCGATGCCGGCGAGCCCGGCCAGCCGCCAGGGGCCGCGCCACAGCACCAGCCACAGCCCGCCGAGCGAGATCAGCACCAGCACCACGCCCGGCGCCGATGCGACCCAGCGCGTGGCCCCGGGCAGCGCCGCGACGGCGTGGGCGACCCGGAGCACCCAGTCGATCCCGGCCCCCATGAGGCCGAGCGCCGGGCCCTGCAGGCCCAGGGGCGCCAGCACCCCGGCGGCGATCGCCGCGGGTGCAATGATGAGGCCCATCGTCGGCACCGCGGCGATGTTGGCCGGCAGGCCGTAGAGCGCCACGCGGTTGAAGTGGAACGCGGCATAGGGCGCGGTGGCAAGCCCGGCGAGCAGGCTGGTGAAGACCAGCGCCCCGGCGTAGCAGGCCGCGCCGCGGATCAGCCGGGCGAGCGGGCCGCGCCGGCGCGGCGCCGGCGGCGGCCGGGCGAGGCGCCAGCGGCGTAGCTCCTCGTAGCCGGCGACGAGGGCGGCGGTGGCGGCGAAGCTCATCTGGAAGCCGGCGTCGAGGAGGCTCAGCGGCCGGATCGCCAGCACAACGATAGCGGCGACCGCGAGCCCGCGCAGCGTGATCGCGCGGCGGTCGAGCAGCACGGCGGCAAAACCGACCAGCACCATGACGAAGGCGCGCTGGGTGGCGACCGTGGCGCCCGAGAGCGCCAGGTAGCCCAGCCCCGCCAGAAGTGCGCCAACCGCCGCCAGCTTCCTGGCGCGGGTACCGCCGCAGCCGGGCGGCAGGCTGAGCCCCAGCCGCATGGCGGCGAAGACAAGGCCGGTCAGCAGCCCCATGTGCAGGCCGGAGATGGCCAGCAGGTGCGCCAGGTTGGCGGCGCGCAGCGCGTCGTTGTCGGATTTGGCGATGTGCGAGCGGTCGCCGACCACGATGGCCGCGGCGAAGGCGCCGGCCCGGCCCGGCATCTGCGCCACCAGCGCGTCCGACAGCGCCAGGCGCTGCCGCGCCAGCCAAAGGGAGAAGCGGTCGAGCGGGCCCGAGGGCGGCGCGGCCACGAGCCCGAGCGCCGGGCCGCGGGCATAGCCGACGGCACCCAGCCGCGCGAACCAGGCGCGCAGGCGGAAGTCGTAGCCGCCCGGCTCGACCGGGGCACCGGGCGGCGAGAGGTGGGCGAAGACGCGGATGCGCGCGCCCGGCCGGGGCGCATGGGCTCGGTCGGCCGCGAGCAGGGTCACGCGCACCCGCGCCGGCGTCTCGCGCGGCTCGAGCCCGTAGATCACCACCCGGTCGAGCAGCACGCGCGGCGCGCCCGAGGCCGAGCGGCTGAGCCTGCGCACCCGGCCGTCCAGCGTCGCCTGCGTCTCGGCCGCCAGCACGGGGGCGGCGGCGCGATGGGCGGAGAGAACGGCCAGCGCGAAGCCGGCGCCGAAGGCGGTGAGCGCGAGCGCCAGCGCCAGGGCGGCGAGCCCGGCGTGGCGCACCAGGCCGCCGGCCAGCGCCGCGAGCGGCACGGCGGCAAGCGCGCACCAGGCCGGATCGGGCTCGCGGTCGAGCGCGAAATAGAGCCAGATCCCGGCGCCCATCGCCACCGGCAGCCACAACACGGCGCGGCGCGCCTCGGCCCGCCAGAACGCCTGGTAGAGGCCGGCCCGGCCGCGAGCCTTGTGCGCCGCTACCACCTGTTCCATAACGGCCCCGGTCCGATCAGCCCGCTCCGGCCCATAAGCGGCCTCGTCCGTTAACCAAGCGTTAAGTACAGATGAGCGCAGACGTCGTTACCCGCTTCGCGCCCTCGCCCACCGGGTTCTTGCACATCGGCGGCGGGCGCACCGCGCTGTTCAACTGGCTGTTCGCCCGCCACCATGGCGGCAGGTTCCTGCTCAGGATCGAGGACACCGACCGGGCGCGCTCGACACCCGAGGCGACGCAGGCGATCTATGACGGGCTGAGATGGCTGGGGCTCGACTGGGACGGGCCGGCGGTCAGCCAGTCGGCCCAGGCGGCGCGCCACGCCGAGGTGGCGTACGACATGCTGGCGCGCGGCACCGCCTACAAGTGCTTCGCCACGCGCGAGGAGATCGACGCCTTCCGCGAGGCCGCGCGTGCCGAGGGCCGGGCGCCGATCTTCCGCAGCCCCTGGCGCGAGACGCCTCCGGCCGAGCAGCCGCGGGGCGCGGACTACACCGTGCGCCTGAAGGCGCCGCTCGAGGGCCAGGTAGTGATTGAGGACCGGGTGCAGGGCACGGTGACCTGGGAGGCGAGCAGCCTCGACGACCTGATCCTGCTGCGCTCGGACGGCTCGCCCACCTACATGCTGGCAGTGGTGGTCGACGACCACGACATGGGCGTGACCCATGTGATCCGGGGCACCGACCACCTGACCAACGCCGCGCGGCAGGCGCTGATCTACCGCGCGGTGGGCTGGGAGGTACCCGCCTTCGCCCACATCCCGCTGATCCACGGGCCGGACGGGGCGAAGCTGTCCAAGCGCCACGGCGCATTGGGGGTCGATGCCTACCGCCGGATGGGCTTCCTGCCCGGGGCGATGCGCAACTACCTGGCGCGGCTGGGCTGGAGCCACGGCGATGACGAGTTCTTTACCACCGACCAGGCGATCGAGTGGTTCGGGCTCGAGCAGATCGGCCGCTCGCCGGCGCGCTTCGACTTCGCCAAGCTGGAGAGCCTGAACGGGATGCACATGCGCGCGGCGGCGGACGCGGCGCTGGTCGACGCGCTCGACGATTATTTTGCGGCGCACAACAAGCCGGCGCCGGACGCGCGGCGCAAGGCGATGCTGCTGCAGGCCATGCCGGGCCTCAAGGAACGCGCAAAGACATTGGAACAGCTTTCTGATATAGCTTCATATATTTTGTCTGAAAGGCCCTTTCGCCCGGACCAGAAGGCGGCGAAAGCACTGGATGCGGAGGCCGTCGCGCTGCTCGGCCGTTTGACTGTGCGCCTGCAACATGCTAGCGAGTGGCGGTCGGACTCGCTGGAGGAGACGACCCGCGCCTTCGCCGAGGAGCAGGGCGTCAAGCTGGGCCGGATCGCGCAGCCGCTGAGGGCCGCGCTGACCGGGCGGACCGTCAGTCCCGGCGTGTTCGACGTGATGGAGACTCTTGGCCGCGACGAGACCCTCGCCCGCCTTGGCGATATCGGCGCGGCGGCCTAGTTGACCAACTGAAAGCCACGCGCCCGCCGGCAGCAGACGAGCGCGAACCGGATGGCGGCGACCCGCCACGGAGTCGCGCCGGCAATGAGGAAAGGACTCGCTCATGCAGGACCATACGAGCACCCGGACCGCGACCATCACGCTGGGAAACGAGAGTTGCGACCTCCCGGTCTATGATGGGTCGGTCGGACCGTCCGTGATCGACATTCGCAGTCTGTACAAGGAGATGGGGGTCTTCACCTTCGACCCCGGCTATACCTCGACCGGCAGCTGCGAGTCGAAGATCACCTACATCGACGGCGACAAGGGCGAGCTGCTCTACCGCGGCTACCCGATCGACCAGCTGGCCGAGAACAGCCACTACCTCGAGGTCTGCTACCTGCTGCTCTACGGCGAGCTGCCGACGGCGCAGCAGATGGAGGACTTCGAGAACCGCGTCACCCGCCACACCATGCTGCACGAGCAGATGCAGTACTTCTTCCGCGGCTTCCGGCGCGACGCACACCCCATGGCCGTGGTCTGCGGCATGGTCGGCGCCATGTCGGCCTTCTACCACGACTCCACCGACATCAACGACGAGTGGCAGCGCGAGGTCGCCTCGATCCGCATGATCGCCAAGCTGCCGACCATCGTGGCCTGGGCCTACAAATACGCGATCGGCCAGCCGCTGATCTATCCGCGCAACGACCTCGACTATGCCGCGAACTTCCTGCACATGTGCTTCTCAGTTCCGTGCGAGGAGTACATCGTCGACCCGGTGCTGGCGCGCGCCATGGACCGGATCATGATGCTGCACGCGGACCACGAGCAAAACGCCTCGACCTCGACGGTGCGGCTCGCGGGCTCGTCGCACGCCAACCCGTTCGCCTGCATTGCCGCGGGCGTGGCCAGCCTGTGGGGCCCGGCGCATGGCGGCGCCAACCAGGCCTGCCTGGAGATGCTGCGCGAGATCGGCACGCCGGACAAGGTTTCCGAATACGTCAGGCGCGCCAAGGACAAGGACGATCCGTTCCGCCTGATGGGCTTCGGCCACCGGGTCTACAAGAACTACGACCCGCGGGCGAAGGTCATGCAGGATACGGCCAAGGAGGTGCTCGAGCTTCTGGGCGTCGAGGACAACCCGACGCTGCAGACCGCGCAGGCGCTGGAGAAGGTGGCACTCGAGGACGACTACTTCGTCGAGAAGAAGCTCTATCCGAACGTGGACTTCTACTCGGGCATCATCCTCGATGCGATGGGCTTCCCGACCTCGATGTTCACGCCGGTCTTCGCGCTCAGCCGCACCGTGGGCTGGATCGCCCAGTGGAAGGAGATGATCGAGGACCCGGTGCAGAAGATCGGCCGGCCGCGCCAGCTCTACACCGGCGCCACCGAGCGCGACTACGTGGACGTGGAGTCGCGCGAGGGCTGACGGCCTGGCGACATCCGAGCTTGCCGGGGGGCGCGGCGGACGGCCGCGCCCCTCATCTTTTGTGGCGGCCCGCGTGCGTGCGCAGCCCTTCTTGCGCCCATTTGGGCCACCGGTTATATGCCCCGTGATCTCTTCGCTCCCTGGCCCCGGACCGACTCCCGCGGGCCGCCCGGCACGCCAGACGAGAAGGACCACGCATGCTTGTCACGCCCGCCTACGCCCAGGCCGCAGGAGGAGCCGGCAACGGGAGCTTCATCGCCTCGCTGATCCCGCTGATCTTGATCTTCGTGATCTTCTACTTCCTGCTGATTCGGCCACAGCAGAAGCGCGCGAAGGAGCACCGCGAGATGGTGGCGAACCTGCGCCGCGGCGACAAGGTGGTCACCGCCGGCGGGATGGTGGGCAAGGTCACCAAGGTCGGCGAAAGCGACGAGATCGAGGTCGAGATCGCCAGGGAGGTGAAGGTGACGGTGATCCGCTCGACCATAACGGCGGTGATGTCGAAGACCGAGCCCGCCAAGGAGCAGGGGTGATCGGGACGGAACTGCTCCGGGACTGAACGGGAAGGCGCGATGCTCTATTTTCCTACCTGGAAGCGGGTGCTGATCCTCGGCATCTGTCTGCTTGGCCTCATCCTCGCGATGCCGAACCTCTTCTACAACCGGGTCGACCAGGCCGACCGCGCCTTGGCCAAGATCAGCCGGCTCGAGAACCAGAACAAGCCGGTGCCCGCCGCGCTGCGCAAGCAGGCGGCGCAATGGCCCTCCTGGCTGCCCAGCCAGGTGGTGAACCTGGGGCTCGACCTGCGCGGCGGCGCGCACCTGCTGGTCGAGGTGCAGGTGCAGGAGGTGGTCGCCGAGCGCATGCAGCAGTTGCGCTCGGACGTGCCCAACACGCTGGTGAAGGCGGGCGTGCACCGCTTCACCGATCTCACCGCCGGCAAGGACCACGTCAGCGTCACCATTACCAAGGCCGCGGACATGGCCAAGGCGAAGCAGGCGCTTGAGAGCCTGGCGCAGCCGGTCGGCGGCGGCTTCGGCTTCCGCGGCGGCGAGCAGGACCTCAACGTCGAGCATGTTTCCGGCACCCAGACCTACCGCCTGAGCCTGACCGAGCCGGCGATCACCGCGATCACCAACCGCACCGTCGCCCAGTCGCTCGAGATCATCCGCCGCCGCATCGACGAGGCCGGCACGCGCGAGCCCACCATCGAGCGCCAGGGCCAGAAGCGGATTCTGGTGGAGGTGCCGGGCGTGGGATCGGCCCAGGAGGTGCTGGGCTTGATCGGGCGCACGGCAAAGCTGACATTCCACGAGGTCAAGGGCATGGACTCCAAGCCCATGACCGCCGGCCCGAACGAGATGGTGCTGCCCTCGAGCGACGGCAAGACCTATTACCTGCTGCAGCGCCGGCCGGTGCTGACCGGCGAGCATCTGGTCTCGGCGAAGCTGGGCTTCGCGCGCCAGACCAACCTGCCGGTGGTCGACTTCCGCTTCGACACCGCCGGCGCGCGCATCTTCGGCAACTACACCTCGGCCAATGTCGGCAAGCTGTTCGCCATCGTGCTCGACAACGAGGTGATCTCGGCGCCGCGCATCAAGAGCCCGATCCTGGGCGGCGCCGGCTATATCGAGGGCAACTTCACGGCCAAGAGCGCCACCGAGCTCGCGATCCTGCTGCGCTCGGGCGCGCTGCCCGCCTCGATCAAGGTGCTGGAGCAGCGCACCGTGGGGCCCAACCTGGGTGCCGACTCGATCCGCGAGGGGAGCTGGGCCTCGATCATCGCCATGATCGCCGTGGTCATCTTCATGGGCGCCTATTACGGGCGCTTCGGCCTCTATGCCAATGTCGCGCTGTTGCTCAACATCGCGCTGATCTTCGCGGCGCTGTCGGTCATGGGCGCGACCCTGACGCTGCCCGGCATCGCCGGCATCGTGCTGACCATCGGCATGGCGGTCGACGCCAACGTGCTGATCTACGAGCGAATACGCGAGGAACTCCAATCCGCGAAGGGCGTCGCGCGCGCCGTCGAACGCGGCTATGAGCAGGCCTGGAGCGCCATCGTCGACGCCAACATCACCACGCTGATCGCCGCGATCATCCTGTTCGGCATGGGCTCGGGCCCGGTGAAGGGCTTCGCGGTGACGCTGGGGCTTGGCATCGTGACCTCGATGTTCACCGCGATCTGGGTCACGCGGCTGATCATCGCCGGCTGGATCCGGCGCACGCGGCCCAAGACGATCAGGTTCGGCTTCCTGCGCCTGCTGCCCGAGGCGCCGAGGTTCAATTTCATGCGCTGGCGCATCCCGTTCGCCGCGGGCTCGGCGGCGCTGATCGTCGTCTCGGGCGTGCTGGTGGGCGTCATGGGGCTGAACTTCGGCATCGACTTCCGCGGCGGCACGATGCTCGAGGTGCACACACAACAGCCCGCCAACCTGGCCAAGATCCGCAGCGTCGCCAATGGCCTGGGGCTGGGCGAGGTTCAGGTGCAGGGCTTCGGCTCGCCCACCGCGGTGCTGGTGCGGGTGCAGCAGCAGCCCGGAGGCGGCGACGCGCAGATGAGCGTGGCGCAGAAGGTCGGCAACGCGCTGCAGTCGAAAATTCCCGGCGCCCATGTCAGCCGCACCGAGGTGGTCGGCCCGAAGGTCTCGGGCGAGCTGCTGCGAGCGGGGCTCGAGGCCATCGCGCTGGCGATTGCGGCCATCTCGATCTACATCTGGCTGCGCTTCGAGTGGCAGTTCGGCCTGGGCGCGGTGCTTTCTCTGGTGCACGACGTCTCGCTGACCATGGGCGTGTTCGCAATCATGCGGATCGAGTTCAACCTCTCGATCGTCGCCGCGATCCTGACCATCGTCGGCTATTCGCTGAACGACACGGTCGTCGTGTATGACCGCATCCGCGAGAACCTGCGAAAATACAAGAAGATGGCGCTGCCGGAACTGCTGAACCTGTCGGTCAACGACACGCTGAGCCGGACGCTGATGACCTCGGGCACGACGCTGATCGCCCTGGTCGCGATGTACTTCCTCGGCCCGGAGGTGATCAGCGGATTCACCTTCGCGATGATCTGGGGAATCCTGGTCGGCACCTACTCGTCGATCTTCGTCGCGGCGCCGCTGCTGCTGTGGTTCCGGGTCAAGCGCGAATGGACGAGCGGCAGGGAGAAGAAGGCTGGCGTGCAGTTCGGCGGCGCCCAGGTCTGAACGAAACACCGCGAGCGCCCCCGGAGGGCGAGACAATGCGCCTCAACGAGATCACGCCCCGGCGTGGGCTAAGCATCGATTCCTACGGACCCGGCGGATTCCGCATCGAGGGCGAGTGGCACGCCGGCTCGCTGATCGTCTCGCCGGCCGGGGTCGAGCGCATGGAGGGCCCGGTCGGGGCGGAGGCGCTGGCGCCGGTGCTGGCCCAGGCACGCGAGATCGACCTGGTGCTGATCGGCCAGGGGCCCGATTTCGCGCCCCTGAGCGGGGCCGCGCGCAGGGTGCTCGAGGAGGCCGGGCTCGGCGTCGAGCCGATGTCCACGGACGCCGCCTGCCGCACCTACAACCTGCTCCTGGGCGAGGGCCGCCGGGTGGCGGCGGTGCTCGTGGCCCTCTGACGCGCCCCCTTTCGCATCATCCGGTTCCGCCTATATTGCGAGGCGAGGGGCTCGACGCCCCCCGGACGAGTCCGCACGAATTCACCCAACGAGAAGGGGACCGATCATGGCATTCGAACTTCCCGACCTGCCGTATCCGCACACAGCGCTGGCCGACGCGGGAATGTCGGAGGAGACGCTCAAGTACCACCACGACATCCACCACAACGCCTATGTCAACAACGGCAACAAGGCGATTCAGGGCACCGAGTGGGAGGGCAAGCCGCTCGAGGAGATCGTCAAGGGCAACTACAAGGCGGGCGCCGTCGCCCAGAACGGTATCTTCAACAACGCGGCGCAGCACTGGAACCACACGCAGTTCTGGCAGATGATGAGCCCGAGGAACGGCGGCATGCCCTCCGAGCTGGAAAAGCGCATCAAGGACGCGTTCGGCTCGGTCGACAAGTTCAAGGAGGAGTTCTGCGCCGCCGGCGGCGGGCAGTTCGGCTCGGGCTGGTGCTGGCTGGTGGTCGACAAGGACGGCAGCCTGAAGGTGACCAAGACCGAGAACGGCGTGAACCCGCTGTGCTTTGGCCAGAAGGCGCTGCTCGGCTGCGACGTGTGGGAGCATTCCTACTACATCGACTTCCGCAACAAACGGCCGGACTACCTGAAGAACTTCGTCAACAACCTGGCGAACTGGGAGAACGTCGCCGAGCGCCTGTCAAAGGCGGGCGGCTGAGCCCGGCGAGAACAGCGTAAAGGCCCCGGGCCGCGCGCCCGGGGCCTTGTCGTGCGCGGCCCCAAGGTCCGGCGCGGGGTCCCGCCTCAAGGAAGGGCGCGGGAAAGCGCGGCCATCATCTCCTCGACCGTGTCGACCACGCTCAGGTAGTCCAGAAACGCCTCGCCGACGAAGCCCTGCTCGATCATGTGGCTGAACAGGCGCAAGAGCGGATCCCAGTAGCCTTCACTGTTGAGCAGGAAGGCCGGCTTGCCGTGCAGGCCGAGATGGCGCCAGGTCAGCACCTCGATCAGTTCGTCGAGCGTGCCGGGC
>NZ_JBZSYN010000154.1:0-6095 GCF_058622915.1 Thermohalobaculum sp.
CTCGGGGATCAGCCCCGCGGCCAGCGCCTCGGCGACGATCCGGTTCGGCGCGGCAGTGTCGATGCCGGCCCAGTGCTGGCCCAGCTCAACCAGGCGCCAGGCGTAGCGCAGGCTGCGCCTGGGGTCGTCGTTCGGCTCGAGCCAGACGCTCAGCCCCGGTGCGTTCAGGCCGGTCATGGCGCCGGGATTGGCGCAATGCGCCGTCACCGTCTCGCCTGATGCCAGTTCGATATCGGCGAGAAAGCGTTTATACCGGCGAAGGAGCCGGCCCGGGACCAGGGGGCGCGCGAACTGCATGGGCGCTCAACCTAGTCACCCGGCGGGACGAGGCAAGGGGGCAGCGATGGCAAGGGCGCCGAGCGCGGCGATGCTGGTGATCGGGGACGAGATCCTGTCGGGGCGGACCCGCGATTCGAACGCGCATCACCTGGCCGGAGTGTTGAGCGGCATCGGGGTGCGGCTGGTCGAGATCCGGGTGGTGCCGGACGAGGCCGACGCGATCGGCAGGGCGGTCAACGAGCTGCGCGCGCGGGTGGACCATGTCTTCACCTCGGGCGGCATCGGGCCGACCCATGACGATATCACCGCCGACGCGGTGGCGGCCGCCTTCGGCGTGGCCGTGGACGTGCGCGACGACGCCCGCGCCATCCTCGAGGCCTATTACAGCACCACCGGGCGCGAGCTGACCGAGTCGCGGCTGAGGATGGCACGCATCCCCGAAGGCGCCGAGCTGATCGAGAACCCGGTCAGCCACGCGCCGGGCTTCAAGCTGGGCAATGTCCACGTCATGGCCGGCGTGCCCGAGATCTTCAAGGCCATGCTGGCGAGCGTCACCCCGGGCCTCGCCGGCGGGCCGCCGCTGATCAACCACACCTTCCGGGTCGAGGCGCCCGAGGGCGACGTGGCCGAGCCACTGAGGGCGCTGGCGCAACGCTACCCGACCGTCTCGATGGGCAGCTACCCCTATTTCCGCACCAGGCCCGGCGCGAACCTGGTGCTGCGCTCGACCGACCGGGCGGCGCTGGCGCGGGCGGCGAAGGAGCTGCGCGCGGCGCTGGGCAAGGCCGGGTTCGCCTTCAGCGAGGCGGGGCCGGACGGGGCCGGAACCTAGCCACCGGGCGGCGCGCAGGACGCCCCACGCGGCCCCGGCGGCGGGCCGGAGACGGGGTGTGCACATTGCACAAAGACGTAAGCCATTGATATTGCGTCATTTCGGAAAAGCAGCCCTGCGCACGGCCTCGATCGGGCGGCCGCTCAGTGCGCCTCGGCCCAGCTCACGCCCTGGCCCGCGTCGACCACCAGCGGCACGTCGAGCTGCACCGCGGGGGCGGGGGCGCCCTCCATGACCGCGCGCACCGTCTCGATGGTGGCCTCGGCCTCGGCCTTTGGCACCTCGAACATAAGCTCGTCATGGACCTGCAGCAGCATGCGGCCCGTGAGCTTCGCCTCCTCAAGGGCGGCGGGGATGCGGATCATGGCGCGGCGGATCACGTCGGCCGCGGTGCCCTGGATCGGCGCGTTGATCGCGGCGCGCTCGGCGAAGCCGGTGCGCGGGCCCTTGGCATTGATCTCGGGCGTGTGGATGCGCCGGCCGAACAGCGTCTCGACATAGCCCTTCTCGCGCGCATGGGCCTTGGTCGCCTCCATGTAGTCGCGGATGCCGGGGAAGCGCTTGAAATAGGCGTCGATGAAGGCCTGGGCGTCGGCGCGCGGGATGCGCAGCTGGTTCGACAGTCCGAACGCCGAGATGCCGTAGATGACGCCGAAGTTGATCGCCTTGGCCTGCCGGCGCACGGCGGGGTCCATGCCCTCCACGGGCGTGCCGAACACCTCCGAGGCGGTCATGGCGTGGATGTCGAGGCCCTTGTCGAAAGCCTCGCGCAGCGCGTCGATCCCGGCCATGTGGGCGAAGATCCTGAGCTCGATCTGGCTGTAGTCGAGGCTGATGAGCACGTTGCCCGGCTCGGCCACGAAGGCGGCGCGGATCTGGCGGCCCTCCTCGGTGCGCACGGGGATGTTCTGCAGGTTGGGGTCGGTCGAGGCCAGCCGCCCCGTCGAGGTGGCGGCGAGGCTGAAAGAGGTGTGCACGCGGCCTGTCTGAGGCTGGATGTAGTTGGGCAGCGCGTCGGTGTAGGTGGACCTGAGCTTGGAGAGCTGGCGCCAGTCCAGCACCTTGGCGGGCAGGGCGTGGCCCTCGGCGGCCAGGCTTTCGAGCACGTCCGCGCCGGTGCCCCAGGCGCCGGTCTTGCCCTTCCTGCCGCCGCCCAGGCCCATCTCGTCGAACAGGATCTCGCCCAGCTGCTTGGGCGAGCCGATGTTGAAGCGGCGCCCGGCGAGCCCGTAGATCTCGTCCTCGAACTGCGCCATGCGCTGGGCGAACCGGGTGGAGAGCCTGGCCAGCACGTCGCGGTCGACATGGATGCCGGCGAGCTCCATCCCGGTCAGCACCGGCAGGAGCGGGCGCTCGAGCGTGTGGTAGACGGTCGAGACCCGCTCGGCCGCCAGACGGGGCTTGAGTTTCGCCCACAGCCGGAAGGTCACGTCGGCGTCCTCGGCGGCGTAGGTCGCGGCCTTGTCCAGGGCCACGCGGTCGAAGGTGATCATCGACTTGCCCGAGCCGATCAGCTCCTTGATGGGCAGCGGGCGGTGGCCGAGATGGCGCTCGGAGAGCTCGTCCATGCCGTGCCCGCCGAGCCCGGAATCGAGCGCGTAGGAGATCAGCATGGTGTCGTCGATCGGTGCCACGTCGCAGCCGTGCCGGGCCAGCACCTTCATGTCGTATTTCAGGTTCTGGCCGATCTTGAGCGTCGCCGGGTCGGCGAGCACGGGCCCGAGCGCGGCCAGCGCCGCCTCGCGCTCGAGCTGGCCGGGCGCCCGCTCGGTGCGCCCCAGCAGGTCGCCGTCGCCGGTGGTGTGGGCCACCGGTACATAGGCCGCGCGTCCCGGCCGGGTGGCGAGCGCGATGCCGACGATCTCGGCCTGCATCTCGTCGAGCGAGGTGGTCTCGAGGTCGACGCAGAGAAGGCCGTTGCGGGTGGCCTCGGCCAGCCAGGCGGCCAGCGTGTCCGCGTCGCGGATGATCTCGTAGCCATCGCGGTCGATGGGCGGCAGCTCGGGCACGGCGCCGGGGGCATCGGGCGCGGCCACGGGCGCAGCGGTAACGGAGGGCCCGTCCTGCGCGCCGATCACCGGCGGCTCGGCGCCCAGCGCGTCGGCGACGCGCCTGGAGATGGTGCGGAACTCCATCCTGGCGAGGAAGCCCAAAATCTCGTCGGGCGCGGGCTTGCGCAGCGCGAACTCGCCCAGCCCGGGCAGGTTCGGCACGTCGTCCTTGAGCCGCACCAGCTCGCGCGAGAGGCGGATCTGGTCGGCGTGGTCCAGAAGCGTCTCGCGCCGCTTGGGCTGCTTGATCTCGCCGGCGCGCGCGAGCAGCGTCTCGAGGTCGCCGTATTCCGCGAGCAGCTGCGCGGCGGTCTTGACGCCGATGCCCGGCGCGCCGGGGATGTTGTCCACCGAGTCGCCGGCCAGCGCCTGCACCTCGATCACCTTGTCGGGCGCGACGCCGAACTTGGCGCGCACCGCCTCGGGGCCGATATGGCTCTCCTTCATCGGGTCCATCAGCTCGACGCCGGGGCGCACCAGCTGCATCAGGTCCTTGTCAGACGAGATGACGGTGACCGTGGCGCCGGCCTCGACCGCCTCGCGCGCATAGGTCGCGATGATGTCGTCGGCCTCGTAGCCCTCCTGTTCCACGCTGGGCACGCCGAAGGCCTCGGTGGCCTCGCGGATCAGCGGGAACTGCGGGCGCAGGTCCTCGGGCGGCGGCGGGCGCTGGGCCTTGTAGTCGGGGTAGAGCTCGTTACGGAAGCTCTTCGCCGAGTAGTCGAAGATCACCGCGAGATGGCTCGGCCCCTCCTTGCCGAAGCCCATCAGGAGCTTGTGCAGCATGCCGCAAAAGCCCGCCACCGCGCCCACCGGCAACCCGTCGGACTTGCGTGTCAGGGGGGGCAGCGCGTGGTAGGCGCGGAAGATGTAGCCCGAGCCGTCGACGAGGTAGAGGTGGTCGCCCTTGCCGATCCCCTTGCCGCTCCCCTTGCCGCTCCCCTTGCCTGTCCCCTTTGCGTCCTGCGCCATCGCCTAGTGGCCTGCCGCGCCCTTCCGCACGAAGCGCTTGTCGCAGTAGGGGCAGTCGATGTGGTCGTGCTCGCCGAACTCGAGCCAGACGCGCGGGTGGCCATAGGCCGCGCCGCCGCCGTCGCAGGCGACCCGGGGCGCGTCGATCTCCTGCGTCTCCGGCGGCTCGAGGATCTCGGCTGCGCCGGGCACGGTCTTGGCGGGGTCTCGGCTCTTCATGCGGGGCTCTCCCTCTCGGCGTGCGCATTGACCGGAGTCGCGGGCGCATGATAGCGATCCGCTCTCGCCGGGCAAGCCGTCCCGGCTGCCCATTCCCGCCTTCCGCGCACCGGTAGACATGCCCGAGAACGCCATCGAGGTCCGCGACCTGGTCAAGACCTATGCGGGCGGCCGCCGCTCGGCCCCGAAGCAGGCGCTGAAAGGCATCGACCTGGCGGTGCCGGCGGGCTCGATCTTCGGGCTCCTGGGCCCGAACGGCGCGGGCAAGTCGACCTTCATCAACATCCTCGCCGGGCTGGTGGTGAAGACCTCGGGCCAGGTGACGATCTGGGGCTTCGACCAGGACCGCAACCCGCGCAACTCGCGCGCCTCGATCGGCGTGGTGCCGCAGGAGCTCAACATCGACCCGTTCTTCACGCCGTTCCAGGCCGTCGATATCCAGGCCGGGCTCTACGCCGTGCCCAAGGGCGAGCGGCGCAGCATGGAGATCCTCGATCGGGTCGGGCTGGCAGACTACGCCCATGCCTATTCGCGCTCGCTGTCGGGCGGCATGCGCCGCCGGCTGCTGGTGGCCAAGGCGCTGGTGCACCAGCCGCCGGTGCTGGTGCTGGACGAGCCGACCGCGGGCGTGGACGTGGAGCTGCGCCGCCATCTGTGGGACTATGTGCGCGAGCTCAACGGCGCCGGCACCACGGTGATCCTGACCACGCACTACCTGGAGGAGGCCGAGGCGATGTGCGACCGCATCGCCATCATCCACCAGGGCGAGGTGGTGGCCTCGGAGGAGAAGACGGCGCTCTTGGCGCGCATCGAGTCGAAGACGCTGGTGCTCAGGCTCGCCGCGCCGTTGGAGGCGCCGCCGGATCTCGGCTGCGAGGTGCGCGCAGAGCTGCGCGCGCCGGACCTGCTGGCGCTGACCTATTCGCGCAGCCACACCTCGGCGCCCAGGCTGGTCGAGGCGGCGCTGCGCGGTGGGCTCGAGCTGAGCGACATCACCACCGAGGAGCCAAACCTGGAGCAGGTCTTCCTCTCGCTCACGGGCTCGGGCGCGGCCTGAGCCCGTCAGCGCCGGCGCAGCCGGCGCAGCGTGGTGAGCGCGTCGCCCGCGAGGCTGGCGAGCCGGTCGTTCGCGGCAAGCGATGGCGGCGGCGCGGCCGGCCCGCGGGCCTCGGCCCGCCAGCCGCGGTCCTTCCAGCGCTCCCACAACGCGAGGTCGAGGGCGTTTTCGGCCCGGATGCGGGCGGCCAGGGCCGTGTCCAGCGCGGCCTCGGTCAGGGCCGGAGCCCGGGTCGCATTGCGGCGCGGCGCGCGCCCGGGCAGGCCGAGCTCGCGGCTGATGCCCCCGATCAGCTCGTCGGCGCGGCTGCGGTCGGCGACGAACCAGAAGTCGCCGAGCCGCGCCTCGAGGAAGGCCAGCCGGTCACGCGAGGAGAGCGCGTAGAGCGCAGGCACGCGGCGCTCGAAATAGTGGCTGATCAGGAACCGGCTGACCGGGTTGCGCCGCTGCGCGCGCAGCCAGCGGGCGAAGGCGGGCGGGCGCGGGCCCCGGCCGGCCGCGTGCTGTGCCCAGCGGTGGTTGTAGAGCGAGACCAGCTGGCTCACCGGCTCGCGCAGCAACAGCGACTCGCGAATCTCCGTGCCGGGGAAGTGGCGCTTGAGCGAGACGCCCAGCGAATGGCCCGTCACCACCTTGAGACCCGCGAGCCGCGGGTCGTCCGGGCGCAGGGCATGGCGCTCGCCAA
>NZ_JBZSYN010000155.1:0-14676 GCF_058622915.1 Thermohalobaculum sp.
AACCGGGGGCCCGCCCCGCTCAGGCGGTGCCGAAGGCCTGCTCGATGGCGATCTCGGCCGCGTCCTCGGCCGAATCGTCGGCCCAGCCAACCAGCTGGAAGGCCGGGTAGAACCGCTCGGACAGGCCGATCGCGCTCAGCACCAAGGCCTCGATCTGCTCGGGCGTGGCGTGCGCGCCGCCCGCCAACGTCAGCCCGGAGCGGAAGGCCAGCAGATTCTCGCCGGCCCAGTGCGTGAAGCTGCCGCCCCAGACCTTGTCGTTGACGATGTTGAGAAGCCGGTGCAGCTCGCCCAGCCGCTCCTCGGGCGGATTGTACTCGAAGGTCGAGATCAGCCGCAGCATATCGTCGCGGTGCGACCAAATCAGTGACAGCGAGTAGGTGCGCCACGCGGCCTCGACCGCCACGGCGATCTGGTCCTCGCCGACGCGGTCGAACTCCCACTCGGCCTGCTCGGCCAGGGTCTCGACGATGTCGATCGGGTGAACATCGGTCTCGGGAAGAAAGTGCTCGACGGCTGCCATTGCCTACGCCCCCATTTTGTGGTGGTCCCGGGGACGGCGCCCACAGGATGCACCCCGGGTTGCCATGGGTCGTTATGAAAATCGTTATGACCCGCTAGATATCGTGGCACCAAGCACGGCAGGCGTAAAGCGGAAACTCGCCCCCCGTGCCACAATTCGCGCCGCGCGCGAGCGCCCCGGCAAGGGGACGCCCCCGAAGCGCGCCGGGGGGGCAAGCCGGGGGGCAAGCCGCGATCGTGTGGGGATCAGTTGCTCGAGGGCTTGGCAGCCTTGGGCCCGCCCGCCTTGCGCTCGCCGGACTTGTCGGCCAGCCTCGCCTCCAGCGCGGCGATCCTGGCCTCCAGCCGCTCGTTCTCCTCGCGCGCCTTCACGGCCATGTCGCGCACGGCGTCGAACTCCTCGCGGCCGACCAGGTTGGCCTCCCGGGTCCAGCGCTCGAACAGGCTGCGCAGGGCCGTCTCGGCCTCCACCCGCATGCCCTGAGCGACGCCCGCGGCGTTGGTCATCAGCTGGGCCAGGTCGTCGAGCACTTTGTTGCGTGTCTGCATGGCGGCCTCCGGACTTGCGCGCGCCCCGCACTATATGTCGCGGCGCGCGGCCGCCGCAACCGGGGCCCGCCTTGACAGCGCGCGCCGCCTCGCGCACACCACGCCCGGCTGCCAGGGAGCGCGCATGCCCTTCGTCATCCCCTACCCCCACATCGACCCGGCGATCTTCAGCCTGCACGTGTTCGGCATCACGCTGAGCCTGCGCTGGTACGCGCTGGCCTACATCGCCGGGCTGGTGCTCGGCTGGCGGCTGATGGTCTGGCTGATGCGCCGGCCCGCGCTGTGGCCGCACGACAAGGCGCCGATGCGCCCCGAGGAGCCCGAGGAGCTGCTCACCTGGATGGTGCTGGCGGTGATCCTGGGCGGGCGCACCGGCTATGTGCTGTTCTACGACCCGGCCTATTTCTTCGCCCACCCCGCCCAGATCCCGCAGGTGTGGCACGGCGGCATGTCGTTCCACGGCGGCTTCATCGGCGTCATCCTGGCCGCCACGCTGTTCGCGCGGCGGCGCGGCGTGCCGCTGGCGCAGCTCGCCGACGCGGTGGCGCTGGCCACGCCCGCGGGGCTGTTCTTCGGACGCATCGCCAATTTCATCAACGACGAGCTGTGGGGCCGGGTGACCGATGTCCCCTGGGCCATGGTGTTCCCCGGCGCCGGGCCGCTGCCACGCCACCCCAGCCAGCTCTACGAGGCCGGGCTCGAGGGCATCGCGCTGGGCACGCTGTTGTGGTGGCTGGCGCTCAGGCGACACTGGCTGCGCTGGCCCGGCGCCATCACCGGCATGTTCTTCCTCGGCTATGGCTGCGCGCGCAGCTTCGTCGAGAACTTCCGCCAGTGGGACCCGCAGGTCGGCTACGTGGTCCACTGGAACGGCGGCGGGCTGACCATGGGCCAGGTGCTGTCGCTGCCGATGATCGCGATCGGGCTCGTCATCCTGTGGTACGCGCTGCGCCGGCGCGCGGGCGCGCGCCCGGACCAGGGACAGGAGCGGGGCCACAGCCAGGGGCAGGCGCAGGGCCAGGGCAAGGGTCCGGGGCCCGCGTGAGCCCGTGACGGCCAGCTCGGCGACCCCCGCGACGACCCCCGCGACGACCCCCGCGACGACCCCCGCGTGAGCGCGCTCATCGACATCATCCGCGCCCAGATCCGCGCCGCCGGGCCGATCAGCGTTGCCGACTACATGGCGCTGTGCCTCACCCACCCCCGGCACGGCTACTACGCCACCCGCGACCCGCTGGGTGCGCGCGGCGACTTCATCACCTCGCCCGAGATCAGCCAGATGTTCGGCGAGCTGGTCGGGCTGTGGCTGGCGCAGACCTGGCTCGAGGCGGGCGCGCCCGCGCCGGTCCGTCTGGTCGAGCTCGGCCCGGGCCGCGGCACCGCCATGGCCGACGCGCTGCGCGCCGCCCGCGCCGCGCCGGGCTTTGTCGAGGCCGCCGACCTGTGGCTGGTCGAGGCCTCGCCGACGCTGCGCGCCGAGCAGGCCAGGCGGCTGCCCCGCGCGCGCTGGGCCGAGCGCCTCGAGGACGTGCCCGAGGGCCCGCTGCTCGTCTTCGCCAACGAGTTCATCGACGCGCTGCCGGTGCGCCAGTACCTCGCCACGCCCGAGGGCTGGCGCGAGAAGCGCGTCGGGCTCGCGCCCGGCCCCCCCGGGGCCGAGCCCCTCGCCTGGGGCCTCACCGCGCCCCTGCCCGGCGGCACCCCGGCCGCGCCCGGCGACTGGCGCGAGGACTCGCCCTTGGCCCGGTCGGTGGCGCGCGAGATCGCCCGGCGCATCGCCGGCGCGGGCGGTGCGGCGCTGATCGTCGACTATGGCTACCGCGCCTCCGAGCGCCCGGCCGGCTTCACGCTGCAGGCGGTGCGCGGCCATGCCCGCGCCGACCCGCTCGCCGAGCCCGGCGAGACCGACCTCACCTGGCTGATCGACTTCGACCGGCTGGGCGGCGCGCTGGCCCCGCTCAGGACCGCCTGCACCTCGCAGGGCGCCTTTCTCGCCCGGCTCGGCATCGGGGCGCGCGCCCACAGCCTCGCCCGCGCCCGGCCGCACGAGGCCGGGGCGATCGCCGACGCGCTCGAGCGCTTGACCGGGACCGGCGATATGGGGACGCTGTTCAAGGTGCTGGCCGCCTGGCCGGACGACCGGCCGCCCGGCCGGCCGCCGCCGCCCGGCTTCGAGGAAAGCCCCTGAGACCGGGACCATCAATTTCTCCGGGACCATCAACTTCTCATGAGGCCCGCCGCATGACGCATCCGCCCATCAAGCTCGCGCCCCTCCTGGGCGAGCCGCTGCAAGATCTCATGCACGGCTTCTTCACCCGCGAGGGCGGGGTCTCCTCGGGCATCTACGCCGCGCTCAACGGCGGCCCCGGCTCAGACGATGACCCACAGGCGGTGGCCGAGAACCGCTCCCGTATCGCCCGGCATCTGGGCGTGGACAGCCTCGCCTCGCTGCACCAGATCCACGGCGAACGGGTGATCCACGTCACCGGCCCGCTCGAATCCCCGCGCCCCAAGGCCGACGCCATGGTCACCGACCGCCCCGGCATCGGGCTCGCCGTGCTCACCGCCGACTGCGCGCCGGTCCTGCTGGCCGACCGCACCGCCGGCGTGATCGGCGCCGCCCATGCCGGCTGGAAGGGCGCGCTCGGCGGCGTCATCGAGGCGGTGGTCGCCGCCATGACCGGCCTCGGCGCCGAGCGCGGGCGCATCCGCGCCGCGGTCGGCCCGGCGCTGTCGCAGCGCGCCTACGAGGTCGGCCCCGAATTCGTCGAGCGCTTCCTCGACGAGGACCGCGCCTGGGGCCGCTTCTTCGCCGGCGGCGCAGGCGACCGGGCGATGTTCGACCTGCCCGGCTTCTGCCTCGACCGGCTGCGCGCCGCCGGCGTCGCCGAGGCCGCATGGACCGGCCACTGCACCTACTCCGACGCGGACCGCTTCTACAGCTACCGCCGCGCCTGCCACCGGGGCGAGGGCGACTATGGCCGCCTGGTCTCCGCCATCGCGCTGGGTTGAGGAACCGCCATGCTGCACTTCACCACCGACGAGTTCGACGACCGGCTGGCGCGCACCCGCGCCGAGATGGCGCGGCGCGGGCTCGACGCGCTCTTGCTGTTCGCGCCCGAGAGCCAGTACTGGCTCACCGGCTACGACACCTTCGGCTACTGCTTCTTCCAGTGCCTCGTGGTGGCGCAGGAGCGCGCGCCGGTGCTGCTGACGCGCTCGGCCGATCTCAGGCAGGCCCAGCTCACCTCGACGATCGCGGACATCCGCATCTGGCGCGACCGCGCCGGGGCCGACCCGACCGCTGAGCTGGTCGCGCTCGTGGCCGAGCTCGGCCTCGCTGGCAAGCGCCTCGGCTGGGAGACGCGCACCCAGGGCCTGGTGCACGCGCACGGCGCGCGGCTCGCGGCCCGGCTCGACGGCGTCGCCGAGCTGGTCGAGACCTCCGCGCTGATGGGCGAGCTGCGCCTGGTCAAGAGCCCCGCCGAGATCGGCTATGTGCGCCGGGCTGCCGAGCTCGCCGACCTCGCTTGGGACGCGGCCGCGCGGCTGGCGCATCCCGGCGCCGACGAGGCCGAGATCCTCGCCGCCATGCAGGGCGCGATCTTCGCCGGCGGCGGCGACTACCCGGCCAACGAGGTCATCATCGGCTCGGGCGACCATGCGCTTTTGTGCCGCTACCAGTCCGGCCGGCGCCGGCTCGATGCCGAGGACCAGCTCACGTTGGAATGGGCCGGGGTGTGGCGCCACTACCACGCGGCGCTGATGAAGACGATCGTCATCGGCCGCCCGCGCCCCGGGCACGCGGCACTGCAGGAGGCGGCAGAGCAGGCGCTGCTCGCCTGCGAGGCGGCGCTCGTGCCCGGCCGGCCGATGGCCGAGGTGTTCGCCGCCCATGCCCGCGTGCTCGACGCCGCCGGCCTGGCCGAGCATCGGCTCAACGCCTGCGGCTACTCGCTCGGCCCGCGCTTCTCGCCCTCGTGGATGGAGGACCAGATGTTCTACGCCGACGCGCCGACGGTGATGGCGCCGGGCATGGTGTTCTTCCTGCACATGATCATCGTCGATTCGGCGACCGGCACGGCGATGACCCTGGGGCGCACCTCGCTGGTCACCGAGGCGGGCGCCGAGCCGCTCAGCCGCATGCCGCTGGGCATGGTCGTCGGCTGAGGAAGCCGGTGGCCGCCGGCGGCCCGGATCATGGTTAAGATTCCGGGGTGATTTCGTGGTTAATTCTTACATGTCTTATATAAGACATGTGAGAGTCAGATCTCCCGCCCGACCGTCTGGCGCTGCCTGCCCAGCCCCTCGATTCCCAGCTCGACCACGTCGCCGGGCTTGAGGTAGCGCGGCGGCTTCATGCCCAACGCCACCCCCGGCGGCGTGCCGGTCGGCACAACATCTCCGGGCTCGAGCGTCATGAACCCCGAGATGTAGCTGACCATATGGGCGATGGAGAAGATCATCGTCTTCGTCGAGCCGGTCTGGCGGCGCTCGCCATTGACCTCGAGGAACAGGTCCAGCGCCCCCGGCTCGGCCACCTCGTCCCGCGTCACCAGCCACGGCCCCAGCGGCCCGAAGCTGTCGTGGCTCTTGCCCTTGATCCACTGGCCGGCGTGCTTCATCTGGAAGCTGCGCTCGGACACGTCGTTGAACACGGCGTAGCCGGCGACATGCTCCAAGGCACTGGATTCAGGGACATTCTTCGCCCGATTGCCGATCACGATGGCAAGCTCGACCTCGTAGTCGAGCGAGTCCGAGCCGCGCGGAGTCTCGATCTCGTCATAGGGCCCGGAGACGGAGGTGACCGCCTTGCCGAACAGCACCGGCTCGGTCGGGATCGGGTTGTTGGTCTCCTGGGCGTGGTCGCGGTAGTTCAGCCCGACGCAGACCAGCTTGCCGATGCGCCCGACGCAGGCGCCGATGCGCGTGCCGGGCGCCACCTCGGGCAGGCCCGCAGGGTCGAGACGACGCAGCCGCTCGAGCCCGGCATCCGCCAGCGCCTCGCCAGCGATGTCGTCCACATGCGCCGAGAGGTCGCGGAGCTTGCCCTGGGCGTCCAGAAGCGGGGGCTTCTCGGCACCCCTGGGGCCGACGCGCAGCAGTTTCATGAGGTCTCTCCGTTCCTTATCCGGACCAGCCGCCGTCGATCACGACGGCCTGGCCGGTCATGAAGGCGCTCTCGTCCGAGGCCAGGTAGACGACCAGCGCGGCGATCTCGCGCGCCTCGGCGATGCGGCCCATGGGCTGGCGCGCGGTGAACGCCTCGCGCGCGGCGGCGTAGTCGCCGGTGGCGTTGAGCCGCTCGTTGAGCGAGGGCGTGTCGACGGTGCCCGGGCAGACCGCGTTGGCCCGGATGCCGCGGGTGATGTAGTCCTTGGCCACCGCCTTGGTCAGTCCGATCACCGCGGCCTTGGTGGCGCCGTAGACGCAGCGGTTCGGCGCCCCGATCACCGAGGAGGCGGCCGAGGCCATGTTGACGATCGAGCCCGAGCCGCGCTCGAGCATGCCCGGCAGGGCGGCGCGCATGGTGCGGAACATCGAGCGCACGTTGAGCTCGAAGGCGAACTCCCACTCGTCCTCGGTGGCATCCAGGATCGTGCCGTTGTGCACGAAGCCGGCACAGTTCACCAGCACGTCGGGCCGCGCGCGGTCCACCGCGGCGGCAATGTCGGCCGCGTCGAGCGCGTCCATGCGGAAAGTCTCGGCGCCCTCGAGGGTCGAGAGCGCTTCCATGTTGATGTCGGTAGCGAAGACCCGGGCGCCCTCGGCGACCATCGCCTCGGCGCTGGCCCGCCCGATGCCCTGGCCCGCCGCCGTGACCAGCGCGCGCTTGCCCTCGAGCCGCATGTCGCCCCCTCCAATTGCCGGCCGCCCGGCCCCGGACCGGGCCGGCGAGCGCCGACCCTACGGGCTCGGCACCCCGGCGCCAAGTCCCAAGCGCGGGCCCGGCGGGCCGGCCCGCATCGCCGCGGAGCCGACCTGCCTTTCCCGCGTGCCCTGTCGGCCGGATGTGATACCGTCGCCGCCAGGAGTCGCGCAAGACGCTCCGCCGCAGGGTGAATCGAGGTGAGGAAACCACCATGAAAATGCTCCGCCCGCTTACCGCGGCGCTGCCCGTGCTTCTGGTCGTCGCGCTTTCGGGCGCAGCCGCGGCCGCAAGTCTGAAGGCGATCTCGGACAGGACCGTCACCGGCCTGAGGTTCCCCGAGTCCGTCGCCTACGACCCGAACGCCAAGGTGCTCTATGTCAGCGAGTTCGGATCCGAGCTGGATCCCGCGCTGATGGATGGCCAGGGGCGCATCAGCAGGCGCTCGCTCGACGGAAAGGTCCTCGACGCGCGGTTCCTGCCCGGCAACGGCCAGACGCTGAACAAGCCCAAGGGCATTTGGGTGTCGGGCCACCGGCTCTGGGTGACCGACATCGACGGTGTTTGGGAGTTCGACACCAGAACGAAGAAGGGACGGAAGGTCATGCTGCCGGGCGTCGCGGAAGGCGACTATGCCAATGACGTGACGGTGATGGGCGGCGCGCTCTATGTCAGCGACAACGGCGGCGACCAGCTGTTCCGCGTCACGCCGGCCGATTTCCTGGACATGCAGGGCAATCCGCAGGTGACGCAGGTGTTCTCGGGCAAGTCGATCAACCCCAACGGGCTCTACCCCGCGGGCGATGGCGCGCTTCTCATGGTCGGCTACGACCCGCCGGACGCGCCACGGGGGATCTACGAGCTGACGCCCGACGGCCAGACGAAGATGCTGGCCGACAGGCTGGGCCAGCTCGACGGCCTCTACCGGCTGCACGACGGATCCCTGCTGGTCACCGACTGGAGCTCCGGCTCGCTCGACGTGTGGAACAAGGGGATGGGCCTGCGCAACCTGGCCGGCGGCTTCGACGGCCCGGCGGACTTCACGGTGATTCCCAACGACAAGGGGCTCCTCGTCATCGTGCCCGATCTGGTGAAGAGCCAGCTCAGGTTCATCCAGCTGGCGAAATGAGCCTGGCACTGCGCGCCGGGCGGCGCGCGGGCGCAGCCTTCGCGTGATGCAGCCTTCGCGTGATCCCGGGCCGGCAGCGGGCCGGCCGGCCTAATGCATCACGCCGCTGCCCGAGTGGCGCAGCACGCTCCACTGGCCGTAGCTGTCCTCGAGCTCGAGCCCGATGGCGCCGCTGGCGCTGGTCGAGGCACTGCCGACCTCGGCGAGCTCGAACTCGATGCCGTCCGGCATGGCGATCTGCACCCGGTGCGGCCCGCCGCCATGCGGCGCCATGATCGGGCGGCCCGAGGATTCGAGCACGCCGGGGATCGAGACCCGCGCCGTGCGCGCCCCGATGTCGAGCTCGAGCGCGATCGGCCTGGCGAGTGTCGGGTGGACCGTCTCGCACATGGCCTTGTAGACCCACCAGTGGGTCTTGCCCTCGTCGGTCTCGCCGCCGTGCAGCACGGTCTCGAGCGCTGCGCGCTGGGCGTCATCGGCGCGTTCGTCGATGATCGCCTGCAGCTCGCCCCGGCCCTCGAAGATCGGTCCCGGCCAAGCGTAGAGCACGGCGCAGCGCAGCCCGTCCAGCTTCACCTCGCCGAAATGGCCGCGCTCGATCTGCAGCGCCTCGAAGCCGCGGCAGTGGCCGTCCGTGGGCAGATCCTCAAACTGGCAGGGACAACCGTAGACGCAGTTGCAGTTGCCAAATTCCTTGCCCTCGATATACCAGTCGACCTTGGCCATTGGGGTCCCTCCCGATCCCGTGCTTCCAGATCACCCCCCCTCGCGCACCGGCGAGGGAGGATAGCACAGGTCGACGGAGATGTTGTCCCGCCCGTGCTTCGCCGCCCGGGGTCGGCGCTGCGCGCCCCGGGCGGCCAGGCACAACGGGCCGTCAGCCGATCAGGCCGATGTCGAGACGCGTTGGCGGTTGCCGATCAGCGACCAGCCCGCCAGCACGAAGATCAGGGCGCCGACGATGACGAAGTTCCACACCGGCGCGCCGGCGGCCATGCTGCTCGCCGCGGCCGCCCCCGCGGTCGTGCCGGTCGCCGGCTGTGCGGCGGGCGCGGCAGTGGCGAAGCCGAGCACCCAGGGCGAGATCGCCACCCAGGCGCCGAACACCATGTCGGCCCATTCCTCCCAGATGTGCCTGTCGATCAGCGCCGCCAGTGCGGCGACGGCGATGATCGCGCCGAAGACCAGCGCATCCCACATGGCGGAGATGCTGCCGGTGAAGCCCAGGATCCAGGGAGAGGCGAAGAGCCACGCCCCCAGCGCGAGATTGGCGCCGTCCTGCCAGCGCGTGGATGCGGATTTTGCGAAGTTTGCCATAGCAAGGCCTCCCAAACAGGCTGCCCCGCGTTCCCTGGCCCGGGTTGCCGGCTCTATCCGGTGGCGGGCCATGCCCGGCACTCCCCTGCCGGGGAGGCGGTTTCACGTGGAAATGTGGTGGTTTTTTGCGTCCAGACAAGATCGCAGCGCCGTCCCAGATGCCGCAGGCGAGCGCGTCACTCCTCGTCGGGCGAGCCGTGGATCGCGACCATGTCAAGGGTGGCCTCCTGCGGACGGATGACGCGGAAGGTCTCGCTGACTCCGGCGTCTACCATCTCGCGCTGGACCACGAGAAGGGTGTTCGGGTCATGCTCCTCGCACAGCTCGCGCATATAGGCGAGCTCGTGCTCGGCCACCGGGCGGGCGGCGGCGAGGTCGGGGGCGCCGTAGTGCTCGACGAAGTGGGAGGCGAGGCGGTCGATCAGCGCCGCGAACTCGGCCTCCTCGATCTTGGCCGTGGCGACGAAGGTGGCGCGGCCGAAGCTGTCGAGCCCCAGCCAGCCGTTGGCGAAGGCCTGCCGGGCCTGCCCGATCAGCGCGTCCTCGGTCCAGTTCGAGAACTCGAAGGCCCCCGAGATCGCCCATTCGCCGGCATCGGCGGGGCGCGCGAAGACGCGCTCGTCCGATTCGTCGAAGCGCAGCGTGCGCGCGAGCCTCACCCGAGGTCCTCCAGCATGGCGGTGAGCGGGCGCAGCTCGGTGGCCCGGGCCTTGCGCCGCAGCATGCCGCCGCGCTCGTCGAGGCCGAGGAACAGGCTGCCGTCGGGCCGCTCCTCGCCCAGCTTCCAGGCGCGCTCGCGCCAGGCCTCGTGCAGCGGGCGGAAGCCGTCGTCGAGCCAGCGGTTGATCCACACCAGCGTGTGGCGCGCCCAGCTCTCGAGCAGCAAGGGCGGCGTCACATCGATGCAGCCTTCCTCGGCCAGGCAGGTCTGCTCGGGCGCGCGACCGGGCTCGCCGGCGCCGGGCAGCAGATAGTCCGCATGCAGCCCGACCACCAGCCAGTCGGGCTCGGCGGCCGGATCTGTGGTGGAGGCGGCGGCGCGCAGATAGCCGCAGTCGCCGCCGTTCACCTTGACGGTGGCGGGCCAGACATGGTGCACCGCGACCTCGGGCGGGGCCAGGGCGCCGATGGCGTCGCCCAGGCCGAGCGCGACGGCGAAGACGGCGCTGACGGCCTCGCCGAGCGGCACCTCGGGCGCGAGCACCAGCGCGGCGCGCAGGGCGGCCGGGTCGCGCGCCCAGGTCACGAGCCCCGGCTCGACGCCCAGCGCCGCCTGCGCCACCGCCTTGGCGAAGGGCTCCATGCCGGCGGGCGTCTCCTCGCCATGCAGGAGCGGCGGGAAGGTGGGGGCCTCGTCCAGGGTCATCGCGCTCAGCCGAGCACGCCCGAGGCAATCAGCCGCTCGGCGATGTCGATGAAGGCGCGGGCCTGCGGGCTCGCGGGCTTGGCCGCGACGACCGGCACGCCCGCGTCGCCGCCGGTGCGGATGTCGAGGTCGAGCGGGATCTCGCCCAGGAACGGGATGCCCACCTTCTCGGCCTCGGCGCGCGCGCCGCCGTGGCCGAAGATATGGCTCTCGTGGCCGCATTCGGGGCAGATGTGAGTGGACATGTTCTCGATCAGGCCGAGCATGCGGGTGCCGGTCTTCTCGAACATGTTGATCGACTTGCGCACGTCGAGCAGGGCGATGTCCTGCGGCGTCGAGACGATGATGCCCCCCGTCACCTCGGCCTTCTGCGCCAGCGTGAGCTGCACGTCGCCGGTGCCGGGCGGCAGGTCGACCAGCAGCACGTCGAGCCGGCCCCACTGCACCTGGCGCAGCATCTGCTCGAGCGCGCCCATCAGCATCGGCCCGCGCCAGATCACCGCTTCGCCCTCGGGCACCATGAAGCCGATCGACATGGCGGTGATGCCGTAGTTCCTGAGCGGCAGGATGGTCTTGCCGTCGGGCGAGGAGGGCCGGCCCGAGATGCCCAGCATGCGCGGCTGCGACGGCCCGTAGACATCGGCGTCGAGCAAGCCGACGCGCTTGCCCGCGGCGGTCAGCGCCACGGCGAGGTTGGTGGTCACGGTGGACTTGCCGACGCCGCCCTTGCCCGAGGCCACGGCGATCAGGTGATCGACGCCGGGAATGCGCTTGTCGGCCGGCTCGGTCGGGCGGCGCCGCGGCTGCAGGTCGGGCGGCGGCCCCTTGCCGGTGGCTGGCGAGCGCGCCTGGCTCGGCGTCTCGGAATGCGCGGTCAGGATGGCCGAGACCTTCTCGACCCCGGGCAGCCTCTCGACCGCCGCCTGGGCCGCGGCGCGCAGCGGCTCCATGGCGGCGCCCTTGGCCGGGTCGACCTCGATGACGAACGAAACCCTGCCGTCCGACACCGTCACCGCCCGGGCCATTTCGGCCGAGACGATGTCCTTGCCCTGGCCCGGGTCGATCACGGTGCGCAGCGTGTCGAGCACCTCCTCGCGGGTGACGGTCATGCGCGGCGGGCCCTCACTTGGTGCCGGTGCTGATCTCGCCCTCGACCACGTGCTCGAGGCCGAGCTCGGGGATCGAGACCGTGGCGCGCACCTTGAGCGGGCCGCCGGGCTTCTTCGCCCAGACCGCCTTCTCGATCTCCTGCTGCGAGGTGACGCCCAGCTTCTTCAGGAACTTGCGCATCGAAATGTTGAAGGCTTCGTCATCGATCGGCATGGCTGTCTCCCTGGTCGGATACGGCCGAAGTGGTGGGGCGCGCGCCCCGGTGTGTCAAGGTCAGCTGCCGTCCTTTCCGTTCTTCGGCGTCAGGTAATCGTCGGTGCTGCGCGGGCGGCGCGGCGTGCCCAGCAGCATCGGGGCGCCCTCGGCATGGAACTGCGCCTTCACCCGGCAGTCGTCGCACATCTGGATCAGCTTCACGTTGTCGGACTGCGTGTACATCCAGTGCTTGCCCGAAAGCTTATCGATGATGCGCTCGATCGAGGACTTCACGCCGAACGGCTTGCCGCAGGAGATGCACTCGAAGGGCTCCTCCTCGTTGAGCACACGGGGCGAGAGTGCGGCATCGGAGAGGTCGAGCCGGGGCTCGAGCGTGATCGCCGTCTCCGGGCAGATATTGGCGCACAGGCCGCACTGGATGCAGGCCTCCTCGCGAAAGCTGATTTCGGGCCGGTCAGGGTTGTCGAGGATCGCGCCCGTGGGGCACAGCCCGGCGCAGGACAGGCACAGCGTGCAGGCGTCGGTGTCGACGCGGATGGCGCCGTAGGGTGCCCCCGCGGGCAGGGGCACCGGCACCTCCGGCAAGGTGTCGCCGGCCAGCGCCCGGGCGGCAAGGCGCACGGTCTCGCGGCGCCCGCCCAGCGGCAGGATGGGCTCGACCGCGAGCGGCGCCGGGGCGTCGCCGTAAAGCAGGTCGGTGAGGGCGTCGGGCTCGGCCGGCTCGATCAGGCGGATGCGCGCGCCGCCCGCGCCCGCGCCGGCGGCAATGGTATTGGCCAGCGCGATCTGCGCCTCCAGCGGCTGGCGCTCGGTGCGCGGGCCGGCGAGGATGTCGACGCCCGCATAGCCGAGGCCGAGGGTGGCAAGCTGTTCGGCGTGGCCGAACAGCGAGAGGGCGCGGATCTCGAGCGGTATCACGTCGCCGGGCAGGCCGCGGCCATAGCGGGCGGCCAGCCGGATCATCTCCCCTCCGTGCCCGGCATCGTGCACCATGAGCCGCGGGGCGTCGCCGCCCGCCTTGCGGTAGGCTTCGGCCATCACGCGCATGCGGCGGAACAGGTGGCTCGCCGGCGGATCGTCGCTCGAGGCCGCGCCCGAGGGGCAGACCGCGTGGCAGGCGCCGCAGCCGGCGCAGATATGGGGATCGATCCGCACCGTATCGCCCGCGGGCGCGATGGCGCCGGTCGGGCAGACATCGAGGCAGCGCGTGCAGGCCTTCTGGCCAGCGCGGCTGTGGGCGCACAGGCTTGCCTCGAAGCGGATGTGCAGGGGCTTCTCGAAGGTGCCCACAAGCTGGGCCGCATCGAACACGGCGCGCTCGACGGCGACGGGGTCGCCGGGGTCGGCACGGACATAGCCGTCGCGCTTGTGGGCGGCGGGGAACAGCGGCGCGCCGCCCGAGAGGTCGAGGATCACGTCGCACTCGGTCTGCGCGCCGTCGCGTGGCGTGCCGAAGGCGCGCGCGCCGCGGCCGGCGGGCTCGAGCGGGGCGAAGGCGTCGACCTCGAGCGCGAAGCGCCCGAGGGAGCCAGTGGCGGAACGGATGCGGCCGGTGACAACCTCCATCTCCGCATCCGCGGGGGGCATCACCTCCGCCGGCTCGGCAAGCATGCAGGTGACGCCGAGTACCGGGGCGAGACGGGCCGCGGCCGCGACGGCCTGCTCGCCGTGGCCATAGACGAGGCAGATCCCGTCCGACTCCACGTCCATCGTCGGCACGGGCGGGGACGGCAGACGTGCCTCGGCGATCAGTGCGGCCATCTTCGGGCCGGCGGCCTCCTCCGACCAGCCGGCGCGGTCGCGGATGTCGACGCACAGAAGCCGGTCGCCGGCGTCGAGCTCCTCGGCCAGAGCCGCGAAGCCCGGCGCCTCCTGCCCGCAGGCGATGATGACGTCTTGACCGGACTCGAGCGCCTTGGCGGCGACCCCGGCCTGCGCCCGGCACAGATGCGTGTGCACCTTGTCGCAGCGCAGCTCCGCCCCCCTGGCGATGGCCCGGGCATCGGGATCCATGGTGCCGGTGCAGTCGCAGAGCAGGAGCCGGGGCTCGGTGCGGGGCATGGGGCCTCCAAAGGGCCGGGTCGGGCAGCGCAGTTGCGCCGGTCGGGCGGAACATTAATGTAACGCCATGGCGATTAAAATGCCCATTCGCGGGGGCCAGCGGCATGGCGGAGACGGCTGCCAAAGCCTCGCGCTCAGGCCCGCGCCATTGAAAAGCAATGGCTTGTTGCCCCCGCCGGCGTGTAATATCGGTGCCTCGAACAAGCACGGAAGGCGGTCGGGTGTCCCAGAAGACGGCACAGCTTGCAGTCGGCGTGGTGATCCGCAAGCAGCCGGGCGTGACGCGCTGGGCAAGGTGGATCTGGCGCCCGGTCGCCGTGCTGCCCGGCGCGCCGCCCGCCGCCTGGCACGAGCTCCGGCGCGAGGGCGAGGCCGTGGAGTACCACGCCGGCACGCTGCCGCTCGAGCTGCACCGCGCCGAGACCGAGTCCTACCGGGCTGCGCTGTCGCGCGATCCGCCCTCTCTGTTCGTCATCCTTCGGCCCTCCGAGCCCGGCGCCGCCGAGCCCATGGAGGTGTTCCGCGTCACCGCCTCGG
>NZ_JBZSYN010000156.1:0-5604 GCF_058622915.1 Thermohalobaculum sp.
CGGGACCCGTCAGTGCCCATGCGTCTGGCCGAGCTGATGATCGAGGCGGGGCTGCCGCCGGGCATCCTCAACGTGGTCAACGGCGACAAGGAGGCGGTCGACGCCGTGCTCGACGACCCCGACATCGGCGCCGTGGGCTTCGTCGGCTCGACCCCGATCGCGCAATACGTCTATGCGCGCGGCACTGCGGCGGGCAAGCGCGTGCAGTGCTTCGGTGGCGCCAAGAACCACATGATCGTGATGCCCGACGCCGACATGGACCAGGCGGTCGACGCGCTGGTCGGCTCGGCCTACGGCGCGGCGGGCGAGCGCTGCATGGCCATCTCGGTCGCCGTGCCGGTCGGCGAGCAGACCGCCGACGCGCTGATCGAGCGCCTGGCGCCCCGCGTCGAGTCGCTCAAGATCGGCCCCTACACCGCGGGCGAGGACGTGGACTTCGGCCCGCTGGTCACCCGCGCCGCCTATGACCGCGTCAAGGGCCTGATCGACAAGGGCGTCGAGCAGGGGGCCGAGCTGGTCGTGGACGGCCGCGGCTTCAAGCTCCAGGGCTACGAGCAGGGCAACTTCATCGGCGGCTGCCTGTTCGACCGGGTCACCCCGGACATGGAGATCTATCGCCAGGAGATCTTCGGCCCCGTGCTCTCGACCGTGCGCGCGGGCAGCTACGAGGAGGCGCTGGGCCTCGCGCTCGACAACGAGTACGGCAACGGCGTGGCCATCTTCACCCGTGACGGCGACGCGGCGCGCGACTTCGCCACGCGGTGCAACATCGGCATGGTGGGCGTCAACGTGCCGATCCCGGTGCCGCTGGCCTACCACACCTTCGGCGGCTGGAAGCGCTCGATCTTCGGCGACCTGAACCAGCACGGCCCCGACGCCTTCCGCTTCTACACGCGCACCAAGACGGTGACGGCCCGCTGGCCCAGCGGCGTCAAGGAAGGCGCGAGCTTCGCCATCCCGACGATGGAGTAGGGGAAAGAATGCGGTCTGGGCCGCTGGCCTCGCCGTGACGGGCTCTCCGCGGAGCATTGCATGAGCGCGCGCGCCTCTCTCTTGCACCGGGCCGTCAGTCCCGCCTATCCGCTGGCACGCCGGGTGTTGCGGCGTTTCGGCATCGAGGTGTCGCGAAGCGTCAAGAAGGACGATCTGCAGGCGTTCTTCGCGAAGTTTCGCCCGCTCGAGACCGAGCACGAGCTGATACGGGTCGGCGGATTCGGCGACGGCGGATATCTGATCCCGAACGATCTCGAGGGCGTCGCCGCGTGCTTTTCTCCGGGCGTCGCTTCCGTGGCCGATTTCGAGCTGGACCTGGCGAAGCGGGGTATTCGCTCGTACCTGGCGGACTTTTCCGTCGACGGTCCGCCCGTGTCATCGGACCTGTTCGACTTTGAGAAGAAATTTCTCGGCGGCCACTGCGACGACGTCTTCATGACGCTGGATCGCTGGCTCGATGCCAAGCAGGTCGAAGGCAATGACCTGATCCTGCAAATGGACATCGAGGGCAGCGAGTACGACGTCATCTTTCAGACGGATCGCGCGACACTGAGGAGGTTCAGGATACTGGCGATCGAGTTTCACGGCTTCGAAAAACTGGGCAATCCGCCCATGCTCACGCTCATGAACAATGCATTCGACAAAATCCTGGTCGACTTCGAGATCGTCCATATTCATCCGAACAACTTCAAGGGAACCGTTGATATTCACGGCTTCGACATTCCGTTCGCGGTGGAGGTGACCTTACTCAGAAAGGACCGGATCAAGACGGCCCGTGCCGCGAGGACGTTTCCGCACGAGCTGGACCGAAAATGCGTCGCGGACCGGCCGGACGTGCCGCTGCCGCGATTCTGGTACGAGCGATAGCACGCCAGGCGGGCGCCAACCCGCCGTTCTGGTGCGAGCGGGTCGATCAGCGGGGGCCCGTCCTATGCTGCCGTCATTAGCTCCCCTCACCTGGCGCTGCGTCAATCGGGGGGTGCGACGCGCGCCGGCGGCCGGCCGTGGCGCTTGCGTGAAAATGTTGGTAAAGTAAAGCTTAGGCTGTTTGGGAGTATGGTTTCTCGGGAGCGGGTGGAGGTTGTGCACAACCGCATCTTTTCTACCATAGCTGACGCGGTTCAGACGATAACGTCACCGGGCAGCCGTTATTTCCTGCCCTATCTCTTGTTGACGGTCATGCTTGCGCTCGCCATTTGCTATTGGCGCGCCGGCTCCCTGCGCCGCGCGTTTCGCGCCGTGTGGCGGCCCGACATATTCCTGCACCGCTCGTCGATCAACGACTACAAGATCGCTGGTCTGAATTTCCTCATGATCGGGCTCGTGTTCGGCTCGGCAGTCGGAAGCGTGGTGGTGCTTACCCGTCACGTGCCGACAGTGCTCGCGGCCGTCTTGGGCGAACCGCCGGCATGGCATCCGGGCCTGATAGATTCCCTGCTCTTCGGCTTCACGCTTCTGGTCGCCTTCGATGCAGGCAACTTCATCCAGCACTGGCTGCAGCACAAGGTCCCGATCCTGTGGGAGCTTCACAAGGTTCATCACTCCGCCGAGGTGATGACCCCGGTCACGGCGGTGCGTGTGCATCCCCTCTCGCAGCTGTTCGCCTCTGCCATGGTTTCTGCGGTTATCGGTCTGGTCAACGGGCTGTTCCTGTACCTCTATGACGGGCCGGTAGCGATCTATACGCTGTTCGGCGGAAACGCGTTCATCGTACTGCACTACACCATCGGGGCATATCACTTGCAGCACTCCCACATCTGGGTGTCGTTTCCCCGTGTGTTCCAGCCTTGGCTCATCAGCCCGGCCATGCACATGATCCATCACAGCGCCAATCCGCGGCACTTCGACAAGAACTTCGCCTTCGTATTTTCCGTCTGGGACAGAATGGCCGGCACGCTCTACATTCCCGACGACTCCGAGCAGTACGGCCTTGTTCTCGGTCTGGGCGAAGAAGAACAGGCGGAACTGCAGACCGTCTGGCAGCTGTACACGACACCGCTGAAGCGTGCGGCCCGGTTGCTCGTCGGAGTCCGCGCGCGGCGAGTTCCCAAGGCCCGACAGCTGGAGTAAACGCCACCGCCCGTACCGCGGGTCGCCGGCCCCATCGCACGGTGGCGCGCCCCTGTCCCGCATCCGAGCAGGGGCACCCTGGCAGCTGTACCGCGACGGCAAGTCGGGCGGGCTTCGGCCCGCCAGCTCGGCGGCGCTACGGGCCGGGCGCCGCCCGGCCCGCGCCCCCGGCCCTCAGGCCCAGCCGAGCGCCCTGAGCGACTGGGCGTCGTTCCAGATCTTGGTCATGTGGCGGATGCGGTCGCCGTCGAAGTCCATCACATAGACGTAGTCCGCCGAGACCGACTTGCCGGTCGGCGCCACCGGCCCGCCCTCGCCGGTGTGCGTGGCGTGGAACACGGCGAAGGCGCTGACCGAGCGGCGGTCGGGGTCGGTGGCGAACGACTTCAGCTCGTAGCGGCCGTCGGGCAGGGGCGTCAGCAGGCCCTTCATCCACTCGGTGTAGCCTTCCAGGGTCTTGGTGTCGGCCAGGGCTTCGGACTGGCACGAGAAGGTCGCGCCGTCGTGGCACCAGGCCCGGCACGTCTCCCAGCCCTTGCCGGCCTCGCAGGCCTCGAAGAAATTACGGGCGGTGTCGGTAATGGTCATGGTCCGGCATCTCCTGTTTTTCGCGTCGCGCCATCGGAAAATGGCTCAGGGGGATGGCAGCGCCGGCCCACAAGGCCTGCGCAGGCACGCAATGTCCACACAATTTTTGCAACCGCAGGTAGAGCGGGGCCCTGCCGCCGCTTTGCCGCCGGCAGGCGTGGACCGGCCCGTCCGCAGAGTCTGCGCTTAAACTTATGTTACTTATCAATAACTTGCGAGGCGTCCAAATTTGGACGCCGCCGCAGCGCACCTTTCCCGCCCTGTCCATCCCCGCTAGGCTCCGCCCATGCTGCTGGCCGAACTCTCCGCCCTCGCGGGCCTTTTCCTCGCCGCCTTCGGGGCGGCGACCATCCTGCCCTTCCAGTCCGAGCTGGTCTTCGCCGCGATGCAGCTCGACGGCGCGGCGCCGGTCTGGCTCCTGATCGTGGTCGCCAGCATCGGCAACACGCTCGGGGCGGTGGTGAACTGGGTCATGGGGCTGTTCCTCGAGCGCTGGAAAGGCTCACGCTGGTTCCCGGTCTCCGAGCGCCAGATGGCCCGCGCCCAAGGCTGGTTCGCCCGGTGGGGCGTGTGGACGCTGCTTTTGTCCTGGGCGCCCTATGGCGACGCCTTCACGGTGGTCGCCGGGGTGATGCGCACGAATTTCTGGCTGTTCCTCGCCCTCGTCGGGCTGGCCAAGACCGGGCGCTACGTGGCCCTGGCCTGGCTGCTGTCGTGAAGCCGAACAGGGCCGGCAAGGCGCGGGCGGATCAGTCCTGCCGCGCCAGCGACCCGTCGGTCAGGCGCTTCTTCGAGAACGGGAACACCACCTTGCGGTCGGGGCGGGCGGAGTTGGGGTCGCAATCGGGGCACTCGACGCGGGCCAGGATGTCGCGAATGATGTTGAGCCGCGCCGCCTTCTTGTCGTCGGCCCGCACGATGGTCCAGGGCACCTGCGCGTCATGGGTGCGGCCCAGCATCTCGTCGCGCGCCGCCGTGTAGTCGTCGAACCGGGCCAGCGCCTCGGCGTCGATCGGGC
The DNA here is from genome assembly GCF_058622915.1 of Thermohalobaculum sp. Classification (NCBI taxonomy): domain Bacteria; kingdom Pseudomonadati; phylum Pseudomonadota; class Alphaproteobacteria; order Rhodobacterales; family Paracoccaceae; genus Thermohalobaculum; species Thermohalobaculum sp. The sequence goes on from NZ_JBZSYN010000156.1 coordinate 4,670, forward strand.
TGACCTTCCACTGCTTGAGCGGGTTTACCAGCCGGTCCTCGAGCCGGCGCGCCTGCTCGGCCCGGGAGATGTCGAGATAGTATTTCAAAAGCTGGATACCGTCGCGGATCAGGATGTGCTCGAAGTCCGGCACCGCCGCCATGAAGGCTTCGTACTCGGCATGGCTGCAAAATCCCATCACCCGCTCGACGCCGGCGCGGTTGTACCACGAGCGGTTCATCAGAACCATCTCCTGGGTCGCCGGCAGCTGCGCCACGTGGCGCTGGAAGTACCACGAATGCTGCTCGCGGTCCGAGGGCTTGCCCAGCGCCACCACCCGCGTCTCGCGCGGGCTCAGGTGCTGGACGATGCGCTTGATCGCCCCGTCCTTTCCCGCGGCGTCGCGACCCTCGAACAGCACCAGCACGCGCAGGTCGTCCTTGATGATGTGGCGCTGCAGCTTGACCAGCTCGATTTGCAGCCGGCGCAGCGTGGCCTTGTAGGCGTCGTGCTTCTTTCCCATTGCCTGCTCCCGGCCTGACCGGCGGTCCGGCACCCATCTTACCCGAATTTCCGTATGCAAAAGAGGGCCGCGTCGCCGCGGCCCTCCCGTGAGCTGGTGACGGTCGGCCGGGTCGGGGATGGCCCCCGCGGCCCGGTCCGGCCGGAAAGAAGGCTGCTCCCTACCGGCCGGCTCCGCGCCTGACCCGCACCACCATCTCCAAGGTCTCACTCGACATTGGACCACCTCCTTTCTGCTGCTTCAACGCGTCGTCCCAAGGTAGCGCATCGCCGCCCCGGCGCAACGCAAAAAGAGGCGCAGAGCGGGCTGCGCCGGGAGCCGTCTCGCAGCCCGGCAGCATCGCCGCCGCGGGCTCCGGTGGCAGCCCCACCCGGTGCCGCCAAAAAACCGGCTCCCGCCAGGGGATCCGCTCCCGTCAGGGGATCCGCTCCCG
>NZ_JBZSYN010000157.1:0-4376 GCF_058622915.1 Thermohalobaculum sp.
CCGCGCCTCGCGCAGCAGGATCACGGCGTCGGCGGTATCCTGCTCGGCGAGGTCGGGGGCGTTGCGCAGCACCCCGTAGACCAGGTTGTCGCGGATCGAGCGCGACAGAATCCCGGGCTCGGCGCCGACATATGCCAGCGTCGCACCGAGCTCGGGCAGCGTCAGCTCGATCAGCGAGCGCCCGGCGATGGTGACGCGGCCGTGGGCCGGCTCGATCAGCCCGGCCATCATGCGCATGAACGAGTCGCGCGAGCCGTTGCCGCCGCCGAACACGGCCACGCTCTGCCCCGGGTGGATCACGAGCTTCGCGACGATCAGTCCGGCCGTGCCCGGTCCGCCCTCCACGTCGGAAAGCTCGATGTCCCCCTTGAGGGGCGCGGCCGGCTCGCCGAAGACGCGCTCGGGCGGATAGATCCCGTCGCCGGTGAAGTTCTCGGTGACGAAGAGGTAGCGGCTGTTGAAATCGTTCCACCGCTGCACGTAGTTCAGCACCTCGCGCCACGGCCGGGCCAGGTCCTTGTAGGCGGCGAGCACGGCCACCAGCGAGCCGAAATCCAGCCGGCCGATAATGACGAAGTAGCCGCCGATCAGATAGAAGAAGAACGGCGTGAGCTGGTTCATGAAGTTGTTGACGAACTTGATGGTGAACTTGCGCAGGAACAGGTCCAGCCGGATCATCGTGTTGGTATGCAGCCGCAGGCTAAGCTGCGCCAGGTGCCAGCGCCCGGCGTCGTTGGTGAAAATTTCCGGGATGCTCCCGACGCTCTCGCCGATCGAGTCGGCCAGCGCCCGGTTGTTGCGCGCGCGCGCCCGGTTCAGCCGGATCACCTTCTTCTGCATGATGGGGATGAGGATCCCCTGGAGCGGATAGAGCGAGACCGCCGCGAGCCCCAGCCAGACGTTCTGCATGAAGATGAACAGGCAGTAGACGCACAGCAGCCCGCCCTGGAAGGCGGGCGTGGAGATGACCTCGCCGATGAAGCCTCCGAGCGGCTCGATCTCGGCCAGCATCATCTGGATCACCTGGCCGGAGTTGGTCGTGCGGAAGCGGGAGATGCGGAAGCGCAGCACCTGCTGGAACAGCAGGTAGCGCAGCCGCCGCAGCATGCGCTCGCCGCACATGCCCACCGAGACATTGATCAGCCATTTCAAGCCGTTGATCGCCACGACCATGATCAGGAAGGCGACGCAGAGCAGCAGCAGATAGGGGATCTGGTCGAACTCGAAGCCGTAGATGTTACGCGGGAAGTCGCGCCCCTCGATGGCGTCGTTGACGATGATCTTCGGGATCTCGAGCTGGACATACGTCATCGGGAACGAGATGATCGTCAGCCCGAGAATGAAGAGCTGTTGGCGCCTCGAGTTACGCCAGACGAAACCGATAAAGCTACTTTCCATGCGTCTCCCCCGCAGCGCGCGAATGTTCCTCCATGCCCTCGCCATGCGCAAGCGAAGAATCTGGCGTGCAAAATTGGCTTCCGGCGGTCAGTCTGCAAGCAGATGCAGGGCGACGCTGCGTCTGCGGGCCGGGTTGCGGTGCTCCCACAGGAACAGTCCCTGATAGCGCCCCAGCGCGAGCCGCCCCTCGATCACCGGAATCGCCATGCTGACCCCCGAGAGCACGGTGCGGATATGGGCCGACATGTCGTCTGGCCCCTCGGCGTGGTGGCGGTAGCGCTCCGGGCCGCCCCGGGGAGCAATGCCTGCAAAGGCGTCCTCGAGGTCGCGCAACACGTCCGGGTCGATGGTCTCCTGGATGGTAATCGAGGCGGAGGTGTGCCGGCACAGGAGCGTGAGCAGGCCCGTGCGGACCGCCTGCGACGCCAGCCAACGCTCGACCTCGCGGGTTATTGAATGCAGCCCAGGCGCGGGCGGCTCGAAGGTGAGAATTCCGGTGATCTGGCGCACGCCGCCATGCTAGGCGATGTGCAGGCCCGATTGAAGGGGAGCGAGGGAGCGCGATGCGATACGACCCGGACCTGCCGTGGCGCGAGGTGCGCGGCGAAGGCTTCAACGCCCATGTCGGGCCGTTCCGCTTCGTCGCCCTGGGCGAGGGCCGCTGGTGCGCCAGCCTCGCGCTCGACGCGCGGCACGCCAATGTGGGCGGGGTCTGCCACGGCGGGGTGCTCATGAGCCTTGCCGACGTGGCGATGGGCGCAGCGAGCTTCGAAGCCGGCGGCGGGCATCCCTGCGCCACCATCCAGATGGATGCGCATTTCCTCGCCGCGGCGCGGCCCGGCCAGCGGCTGGTAGCGCTCGCCACCCAGCTGCGCAAGGTGCGCCAGCTCTCGTTCATGCGATGCGAGATCTGGGAGGGCGTGCGCCAGGTGCTGCGCGCCAGCGGCACCTGGAAATACCTGGAAAGCCGCAGCCCGGGCGCCACCGGCAAGGGGGCGGTCCTCTGACGGGTCCGGGCGTCGCGGGGCCGCTCAGGCGGCGGACAGGTGCTTGATCAGCTTGTCCACGTTGCCGTTGCGCGCCTGCAGCATGCTGGCGATGTCGTCACGCTCGGTGATCAGCAGCGAGACGCCTTCGATGATTATGTCCGCGATCACGGGATGGCCGGGACGATCGCTGACGAGCCAGTCGACGTTGATCGGCGCCCCGTTGACGCGGTTGATCATCGTGCGCACCACCATGCCCTTGCGCCCTGCATCGGTAACCCCGCCCAGCTTAAACAGGTCGCCCTTCTTCGCCTCGTTCGCATACTCCTCGAACCGGCGGGCATAGACCGAGGAGATGAAGGTGGTGAAGGCGTCGGTGAAGCGCGCCTGCTGGTCCTGGCTCATGCCCCGCCATGCGGTGCCGGCGACGAACCGCGCGATCTCGGCCATGGCGCCGCGCTTCTCCATGATGGCGCGCAACTCCTTGGCCTTTTTCGCCGCATCGCCCGAGCCCTGGACCAGGCTGGCGACCTCCTGCATCGTGCTCTTGACGAAGCTTGCCGCCTGGTCCTTGGTCAGGGCGAGGGCGGCTTGCGGCAGCAGCCAGCCGCCCGCGCCGGCGATCGTGCCCAGCGCCGCGCTCCGCAAGAAGTCTCGTCGGTCCAAAGCCATCGCTCTTCCCTCGCCTCCTGTCGCGCATTTGTTCCCCGGGCCAATCGCGGCATTGCGGGGTCGGAACGTGATGTAATTCGCGCCGGCACTCCGGTCCAGCGCCTCGGAGACATCGTGACCCAACTTCATTCGCCGGACCGGGGCTTTCGCCAGCCGTGCCGGCGGGAAAATCCGCCGCCCCTGCTGTAACGCGGCAAACCGCGGAACCCGGCGCATGGTGCGCGTTGCATGCGGCGAGCCTCTGCGCAGGCGGGCGCGCACCGGTCCCGGTCGGAACGGACGCTGGAGCGGACCGTTAGAATTTCAAGGTCCCTAGGACGACCGGAACGATTTTGATGGCCGATTCGGACAAACGGAAGAGAGTGGCGCATTTGCACTGCACCGGCGGGGTGCGGCCGCACCGGGGCGCCGCAGGACCCTATCGGTTCACGCTCGCGGAATACAGGGCGATTCTGGGGCGCGTACTCCGGTCTCTGACGCACGAGGACCTGACCATGATCGCGGCAGGGGTCAGCTTCTACGCCATGCTGGCACTGGTCCCGACCCTGGTCGCGCTGATGTCGATCTACGGCTTCGTCGCCGACCCGTCGGACGCGCACTCGCTGCTCGCGCTTTTGCGGCCGATCGTTCCGGAGGTCATGTACGAGCTGATCGACAAGCAGATCACCTTGCTGGTGAAGGCGAGCGGCACGGCCTTCAAGTGGACCTCGCTGGGCACGGTGCTGCTGGCGCTGTGGAGCGCCAAGCACGGGGTAAACGCTCTGCTGTCGGGGCTGAACCTGGCGAACCGCGAGCGCGACGACCGCAGCTTCGTCAAGGCATGGATCCTGTCCTACGGCCTGACGCTGCTGCTGATCGTGCTGATGGCGATCACGCTGGGCGCCATCGTCGTGATCCCTGCCGCCTTCGCCTTCGTCCCGGACCCCAACTGGCAGGCCCGGCTGGTGCTGTGGCTGAGATGGCCGGTGGCGATTGCGGCGGTCGTGATCTCAATCGGAATTCTCTACCGGCTGGGCCCCAGCCGGCGCGGCGCCGCGGTGCCCTGGCTGTCGCCCGGGGCGCTGCTGGCGACCGGGCTGTGGATGCTCGCCTCCTTCGCGCTGTCCTACTATCTGCGCACCTTCGGCACTTACCAGGCTGCCTATGGCGCGCTCGGCGCGGTCATTGCCCTGATGCTGTGGCTGTGGCTGGGCTCGCTCATCGTGCTGCTCGGCGCCCGGCTGAATGCGGAGATGGAGTACCAGACGGACGTCGACACGACACGCGGGCCACCGCGGCCGATGGGCCAGCGCGGCGCCTTCGTCGCCGATCACGTGGTGA
>NZ_JBZSYN010000158.1:0-7135 GCF_058622915.1 Thermohalobaculum sp.
CCGCAAGGAGTTCGGGGTGAATGCCGCCGAGGTGCGGCGCACCGCGCTGGCGGCGCAGTAGCGACCGCCTCAGCCCGCAAGCTCGGCCTCGAGCGCGGCGCGCACGCTGTGAGGCGGGGCCACGCTGCGGCGCGTGGCCATGTCGTAGAACACGTTCACGCAGGTGCTGGTGGCGATGCAGGCATCGCCCCTGAAGATGCCATAGCCGGTGGTCAGCGACTTTCCGCCGATACGAATGAGGCGCGCGCCCACCTCGACGGCGCCGGGGTAGTGCAGCTCGCGACGGAAATCGATGACCACGCGGGCGAGGATGAACTCGAGCCCCTCCATGCCGCCCTTGCGGATCAGCTCGTAGATCAGCGCCGTGCGCGCCGCCTCGACATAGGCGGCGAGCGCCACGTTGTTGACATGCGCCATCGAGTCTTGGTCGCAAAAGCGGATCGTGACCGGCGTCCAGTGCCGGAAGCTCTCGCGCCGGGTCAGGTCGATGTCGATCTCGGTCATGTCTGCCTCGTCCGGTCTGCCCGGCCCGAGCGTTAGCACGGCGCTGGCGCGGGGCGCCATGGCCCTGTAGGCAGTAGAAAACGGGATGGAGGCTGCCATGAGCGAGCGTTTCGGCATCGGCTTCGTCGGCATCGGGCGCATGGGCGCGCCGATGGCCGAATGCCTGGTCAAGGCGGGCTGGCCGGTTCAAGTCTACGACCTGCGTGCCGAGGTCCTGGTCCCGTTCGAGGGTCGCGCGGGCGTTACGGTCGCGTCGAGCCTGGCCGCGGCGGCCGAGGGCGCCGAGCTGGTCATCACCATGCTGCCCGACGGCGAGGCCGTGCGCGCGGCGGTCACGGGAAAGGCTGGGCTGGCCGCGGCGATGACCGGGGGCGCGGTGCTCGCCGACATGAGCACGTCCTATCCGCTCCAGACGACCAAACTGGCCGAGGACCTGGCCGGCACCGGCGTCGCGCTGGTCGACGCCCCGGTCTCGGGCGGGGTGTGGCGGGCCGAGCTGGGCAAGCTCACCATCATGGCCGGCGGCGACGGGGCCGCGCTCGACCGGATCGAGCCGGCGCTTTCGGCGATGGGCACGGTCTATCGCACGGGCAAGCTGGGCTCGGGCCACGCGATGAAGGTGCTGAACAACTACCTCTCCGCATCAGGGCTGGCCGCGGCCTGTGAGGCCGTGCTGATCGGGCGGCGCTTCGGGCTCGACCCGGACCTGATGGCGGATGTCTTCAACGTCTCCACGGGGCGCAACAACGCCACCGAGGTAAAGCTGAAGCAGCATGTGAACGGCGGGCGCTATGCCTCTGGATTCGGGCTGGAGCTCATGGCAAAGGATCTGCGCATGGCGGCGGCGCTGGCGCGGGATCTGGAGGCCGATGCGCCGGGGCTTGGCGCCTGTGCGGCGCTGTATGAGAAGGCCCTCGAGGAGCTGGGCGCCGGAGCGGACCACACCGAGGTCATGCGCGTCATCGCCGGCGAGGCCGAGTGCTGAGCCCGCGCGCCATGTTCGGGCCGGTCGGACCAGGCGGGGCGGTCCTCGGCGATCGTCTCGATCATGCACAGGCCCGCCAGAATGGCGAGGCTGCCAGTGCCCCCGGCAACGAAAAGCAGCCCGCCCTGCCACCACGTCCATCCCCACACGCTGACCGCACCGGCCATGCCGAGGGCGCTGCCGACGAAGGGGATGCAGGCGAAGAACAACGCAAACGACAGGGAAAGGAGGGGCGACTGCCTCAGCCAGGCATCCAGGCCGTCCTGGATCGCGAGGAATTGCGGAACGCCGACAAGCAGGTAGGCAAGGCAGAGGAGTGGGCGCATGTGTGCTGGCTTTCGTGCTGCATCGAGAGCCAGAGAATTGTCCTAGAGTGGTTAATGAATCGTTTCGCCACCGCATTTGCCGGTTGGCGCTAGCGCAACCGCGGATCGTCCGATTTCACCGTCACCTCGCGCCCTTCGAGAATCTCGAAGCAGCGCTCCAGCGTCTCCGCCTCCAGCCGCTGCATCGCCTCGGCGGTGTAGAAGGTGAGGTGTGGCGTGAGAATCACGTTCTCCATCGCATAGAGGCGGCCGAGCGCGTGGCCGTTCCGGGCCAGCGGCTCGGCCGAAAAGACATCGAGGGCCGCACCGGCGATGCGGCCGCGCTCCAGGGCGTCGAGCAGGGCCGCCTCGTCCACCAGCGCGCCACGGGCGGTGTTGACGAGGAACGCCGTGGGCCTCATCGCGGCCAACTCGGGCGCGCCGATCAGACCCAGAGTCTGCGGCGTCAGCACAGCGTGCAGGGTGACGAAGTCGCACTCGGCCAGCATGGCGCGAAGCACACCGCGCTTCTCGACGCCGGCTGCCCGCATTGTCTCGGCTGAGACATGGGGGTCATAGCCCAGCACGCGGGCGCGGAAGCCCGCCCCGGCCATCCGCGCCAGGGCCCGGCCGATGCGGCCCACGCCGACGATCCCGACGGTCTTGCCGGCAATGTCGGAGGCGAGCCAGCGGGGCTGGGGCCAGGCCCAGCCTTGCCGCTGCATCTGCCGGTCAATGCGGGTCAGCTTCTTTGCCAAGGCCAGCATCAGCGCGAAGGCGCCATCGGCGACGGTTTGCTCGGCGTATTCGGGAACGTTGACCACCACGACGCCGCGGGCGCGGGCGGCCGCGATATCGATGGCGTCGATGCCGACGCCGTATTTCACGATGCCCTTCAGCCGCGGCGCGGCGGCAATCGCGCGCGCGGTCACGGGCGTGTAGCACATGAGCAGTAGGTCGGCGTCGCGCAAGGCGGCGATCAGGTCGTGCTCGCAGATGCCGTCGGGCAGCAGCACCAGCTCGTGGCCGCGGGCGCGCAGCGTTGCGTCGACATGCGGCGTGTGCAGCTCGCGGTCGGTGCGCACGATCCTGAACGGCCCGGCCATGCGGCGCTCGCTACCCGGCCCCCGCCAGCCCGATCAACACGTCGGCAATGACCTGGGCTGCGGCGGCGCAGTCCGCCTTCTCGGCGATCTCGGCCTCGTTGTGGCTGATGCCGTCCTTGCAGGGAATGAACAGCATGCCGGCGGGGCAGAGCCGCGCGATGTGGCGCGAGTCGTGGCTGGCCGAGGAATAGATGCGCTGGTGGAGATAGCCGCGCGCCTCGGCCGCGGCCTCGATGCGCGCGCGCATGTCCTCGGGGAACTCCATCGAGGCGGAGTTGATGAACTCGCCGACAGTGACCTCGCACGGCCCCTTGAGGCGCTCGCAGATTGGGGCCACGCGATCGCCCTCGTGCGCCAGCGTCTGGAGGTCCGGGTGGCGCATGTCGATGGTGAAGACGACCCGGCCCGGCACCACCGAGATGCCGCCGGGCATGACCTCGAAACGGCCGATGGTGAAGCGCATGGTGTCGCTGTCGTCGAGGAACGCCTGGCGCAGCGCCACGGCCATGTCGCTCGCCGCCACGAAGGCATCGCGGCGCCGCGCGCGGGGGGTGGTGCCGGAATGGGCGTCGACGCCGGTGACCTCGACCTGAAAGCGGCGGTAGCCCTGCATCCCGGTGACGACGCCGATGACGTCGCCGCTTTGCTCCAGCGTCACGCCCTGCTCGATGTGCATCTCGAGGAAAGCAGCGAAGGGCTCGCCGAGCGCGCGCGGCTTCGCCTCCGGTATGGCCGCCTTCAACCGCTCGACGCACTGGCCCATGGTAACGCCCTCGGGGTCGGCGGCGGCAAGCATCTCCTCGAGCGGCCGCACCCCGGCATAGGTGGCCGAGCCCATGCAGGCCGGGTTGAAGCGCGGGCCCTCCTCGTTGTTCCACACGGCGACCTCGATCGGGTGGCGCGTGGCGATCCCGGCGTCGTCGATGGTCTCGAGCGCCTCCAGCGCCGTGAGCACGCCGGACATGCCGTCGAACCGGCCGGCGAAGGGCTGGCTGTCGGTGTGCGAGCCCGAGGCGACGGCTCCGAGCGACGGGTCGCTGCCCTCGCGGCGCAGGAACATGTTGCCGATGTCGTCGATCAGCACCGTCCAGCCCCGCGCCAGGGCCCAGTCGGCAAGCCGGCGATGCGCCTCGATGTCGTCCTCGTTGAGCGCCAGGCGGTGCACGCCGCCCCCCGGTGTGGCGCCAATCCGGTCCATCTCGGCCTGGCGGTGCCACAGGCGGTCGGCGTCGATCGAGGGCAGGTCGGTGCGGCTCACGGTCGGTCTCCTTCAGGCGGGCGTGATGGCGTCGCCGGGGCGGATGATGCCGCCGTCGAGCACGCGGCAGTTCAGTCCCGAGCGGTTCAGCAGCGGCAGGTAGACCGGCTTGCCGGTCATCTTCTCCAGGTATTTGCACGGCTTGTTCAGGCGCACCCCCTCGAGCACCGCCCGCCCGACACGGAAGCTGCGGCCGACAAGGTGGTTGAGCGGCACATGCGCCACCGTCAGGTTGCGGCGGTGCTCGGCGGGGGCAAGCTCGATCCCCTCGTCGCGCGCCAGCGCCGCCAGGGTCTCGGCCTCGATCAGAGTCACTTGCCGGTCGGGACCGGCCTTCAAGGAATAGGTCCCCGTGCCGAGATAATAACGGTCGCCCTCGATGCCGCGGCCGGCCACGATCCGGGCCTCGGGCAGCGCCCGCATGGCACCGGAGCCCGCATCGGTGACGTGGATGTGCTCGAGTCGTCCCTGCCAGCGCATTCTCCTCTCCCTGCTCACCGGACTCCAGGCGGCGCCATCGAGCGCCCCCGAGGCGCCGGCGTCACCCGTCCTTTGCGATCAGCCGGTCCAGCCAGTCGTTGTCGGCGCCGAGACCGGGCGCGGGCGCCTCGCGCGCGGGCCTCTGCCCGTCAAAAGCCATTGGCAGGCCGAAGAAGCGCAGCGCGTGCGCCCCGCGCAACATGCCCGAGGCCTGGGTCTGGGGATGCGCGGCAACCTGGTCGACGGTATTGACCGGCGCGTTCGGCACGCCGGCCCGGTCGAGACGTGCGGCGACCTCGGCGGTGGTAGTCCGCGAGGTCTGAGCGATAATCAGCGCGGCAAGCGCAGGCTTGTTCTCGACGCGCAGCGCATTGGTCAGGAAGCGCGGGTCCTTGGCCCAGTCCGCATGGCCGAGCGCCTGTGCCAGACGGGCGAACAGCGTGTCGTTGCCGGCGGCGATCACCAGCTCGCCGTCGCTGGTCGGAAACGCCTGGTAGGGCGCGATCATCATCGTGCCGGACCCGGATTTGCCCGGCACATTGCCCGAGGCGCTGAAGCTCGCCAGGAAATAGGTCATCCAGCCGAGCGCGGTGTCGAAGAGCGAGGTGTCCACCACGCCGCCGCGGCCCGTCTCGGCCCGGCGCAGCAGCGCCGTGACGATGCCCATCGCCACCCACATGCCGGTGCCCATGTCGATGATCGAGGGCCCGATCCGCACCGAGGGCTGGCCCGGCTGGCCGGTGACGCTCATCAGCCCCCCGAAGGCCTGCATCAGCGGGTCGTAGCCGGGGCTGTCCTTCAGGGGCCCCTCGCGCCCGAAGGCGTGGATCGAGGCATAGACGAGGCGCGGGTTCTCGGCCATCAGCGCCTCGGCCCCGATCCCCAGCCGCTCGGCCAGCCCCGGCTTGAGGTTCTGGATCACCGCGTCCGAGCGGCCCGCCAGGCGCTTGAGCTTGCCGACCCCCTCGGGCGATTTCAGGTCGAGCGTGACCGAGCGCTTCAGCCGGTTCAGGGCGTGGAACAGGGTGGCCATGCCGTCGACGAAGGGCGGTCCCCAGCCGCGGGCGTCGTCGCCGGGGCCCGGCCGCTCGACCTTGACCACCTCCGCGCCCAGCTCGGCGAGAACCAGCGCGGCATAGGGCGCCGCGACCGAGTGCCCGATCTCGATCACGCGCTGGCCCGCCAGGGGCAATGACGGTTCGGGCAGCGGCTGGTCGGGCATGGCGGGCGTCCTTGTCTCCGCGTCGATCTTGCGTCAGCGGCCCCGGCCCGTCGAGACGCGCCGGATCGCAAGCGTGATATCCCCTTCCGCCGCTTGCGGCCAGCGGGCTAGACTGGATAGGTTCCGCCCCCGCAGCGGCGGCTGCCGGAGGACCCGATGAAGCTGGATTTCGAGACCCTGCTGGTGGAGCGGCCCGATCCGGGCATCCTCACGGTCACGCTGAACCGGCCCGAGGTGCTGAACGCGCTGAACACGGCGATGATGACCGAGTTGCGCGACTTCTTCACCGCACTTTACGTGGAGCCCGAGGCGGCCAATTGCCTGATCCTCACCGGGGCCGGCGAGCGCAGCTTTTGCTCGGGCGCCGACCTCAAGGAGCGCGACGGCATGCCCGACGATGTCTGGCGCCGCCAGCACGCCCTCGTCGAGCAGATGGTGCGCGCCATCCATGCCTGCCCGGTCCCCGCGGTCGCCGCGGTGAACGGCGCGGCGATGGGAGGCGGGTTCGAGATCGCGCTGGCCTGCGACTTCATCTACGCGGCCGACCACGCGCGCTTCGCGCTGCCCGAGGTGACGCGCGGCATCATGCCGGGCGCGGCCGGGCCGCAGAACCTGCCGCGCGCCTGCGGCGTGCGCCGGGCCAAGGAAATCGTCATGACGGGCCGGCCGGTCTCGGCCGCCGAGGCGCTGGAATGGGGCATCGTCAACCGCGTCTGCAAGGCCGAGAGGCTGCTGGGGGAGGCGCTGGAGACGGCGCGCGCGATCGCTGCGAACGCGCCCATCGGCGTTCGCGCGGCGAAGAAGGCGCTAGACAAGGCCACCGACCTCGGCCGCGCCGACGGCTACGACTTCGAGGTTGCGGCCTACAACCTGATCGTGTCTACCGAGGACCGGCTCGAGGGCATCCGCGCCTTCAACGAGAAGCGCAAGCCTCGGTTCAAGGGACGCTGATGATGGACCGCGACGTGCTCGTCCGCGAGGTCGGCCCGCGCGACGGGCTGCAACTGGTCAAGGCCGTGCTGCCCACCGAGGTCAAGCTCGCCTGGATCCGCGCCGACGTAGCCGCAGGCGTGCCCGAGATCGAGGTCTGCTCCTTCGTCCCCGCCAAGGTGATCCCCCAGTTCGTCGACGCAAGCGAGGTGGCGAGCGCGGCGGCGCGCATCCCGGGCTACGTGCCCTCGGCGCTGGTGCCGAATCTTAGGGGCGCCGAGCTCGCCTTCGCCACCGGCGTGCCGAAGGTGAACTACGTGCTCTCGGTCTCGGAGACGCACAACA
>NZ_JBZSYN010000159.1:0-11267 GCF_058622915.1 Thermohalobaculum sp.
GCCAAGGTGACGCGGCTCCTGTGGGAGGGGCTGGGCTTCGGCTGGGCCGAGACCGGCTATTCCGGCGTCACCTTCCCGCTGGTCGAGCCCTGCCTCGACCGGGCCGTTCGGCTTGGCTTTAGGCGCATCGTGGTGTTCCCCTACTTCCTGTTCACCGGCGTGCTGATCGACCGCATCTACGGCTTCACCGACCTGGTGGCGGCGGCGCATCCCGAAACGCAGTTCGTCAAGGCCGGTTACCTGAACGACCACCCGCAGGTGATCGCCACCTTCGCCGAGCGCGTGCGCGAGATCCTGGAGGGCGCGCCGGCGATGAACTGCCAGATGTGCAAGTATCGCGCCCAGGTGCTGGGCTTCGAGCGCGAGGTCGGCGCGCCGCAGGAGAGCCATCACCACCATGTCGAGGGCCAAGGCGCCCAGGCCCCGGGCTCGAACGTCGCCGAATGCCCGCTGTGCGATGACTTCTGCACCGGTGCCTGCCGGCTGGTGGCTGCGGACGGGCACCACCACCATGACCGCGACCATGGTCATGGCCACGACCACCACCACAGCCACGACCACGATCACGGGCACCATCACCCGACCTATCCGCACGCCGACCACCCGCTCGGGCCTCAGAGCGTGCGCAAGCACCTGAAGGACCGCTGAGGCGTGGGCCGGCCATTGTTCGACAGCTATCTGATCGTCGACTGGTCGGCCGCGAGCGTCCCCAGAACGGGCAAGGATTCGATCTGGATTGCCCGTGCAACCGGCTCCGAAGCGCCGACCCGGCTCGAAAATCCGCCGACCAGGACGGATGCGCTCGCCCGCATCGTTCAGCTTCTTCGTGCCGAGGTGACGGCGGGCCGGCGGGTGCTGGCGGGCTTCGATTTCCCTTTCGGCTACCCGCTCGGCTCGGCGAGGAGGCTCGCTGGCGGCGATGGCTGGGAGGCGGTGTGGGAGGCGCTCGCCGCCGCCATCCGCGAGGGCGAGGACAATGCCAACAACCGCTTCGATGCCGCCGCGGCTCTGAACGGCCGCGTGCCGGGCGATTGCGGCCCCTTTTGGGGCAATGGTCTGAAACGCGAGATTCCCGGCTTGCCACGCACCTGTCCCGATGGCTACGGCGAGCACCTGCCGCCGCGCAAGCGCGCGGCCGAGCGTCATGTCAGGTCGGCGCAGGAGGTGTGGAAGCTCTCCGGTGCCGGCTCTGTCGGCGGGCAGGCGCTGACCGGAATCGCTGCCCTGGCGCGGCTGCGGCGCGAGCCCGACCTGAGGCCGCATTTGCGGATCTGGCCGTTCGAGACCGGCCTCGGCCCGCCAGACGCCGCAATCGTGCTGGCCGAAGTCTATCCTTCACTGATTCCTCCTGACCCCTGCGAACCGGTTCGCGATGCCGGACAGGTGCGCGCCGTCGCCGAGCGCTTCGCCATGCTCGACGGCGCGGGGGACCTCGCGCCGCTCTTCGGGGGACCCCCGGCGCTGACCGATGTGGAGCGCCGCGCGATCGTGGCCGAGGAGGCCTGGATTCTCGGGGCCGGGTTCGAGGAAGCGCTCGGGGCGGCGAAAGAGACTGCGCCGCGGCCGTCGCGACTTCGCTACGAGCGCGACCCCGCCGCCATCTACCGCCGGTCCTGGGACCTGGTCCGCGCCGAGACCCGGCTCGACCACCTGCCCGAGGACCTGCGCGATGTCGCCATCCGCCTGGTGCACGCCTGCGGCATGACGGAGGTGGCCGACCGTCTGGCCTGGTCCACCGACCTCGCACGCGCAGCCCGGGCCGCGCTGGCGGCCGGCGCGCCCATCCTGTGCGACTGCGAGGCGGTGGCCAGCGGCATCGTCCGCGCCCGGCTGCCCGCCGCCAACCCGGTGGTCTGCACGCTCAACGACGCGCAGACGCCCACGCGCGCCGCGGCGATCGGCAATACCCGCTCGGCCGCCGCGGTCGAGCTGTGGCGCGACCGGCTCGAGGGGGCGCTCGCCGTCATCGGCAACGCCCCCACGGCCCTGTTCCACCTGCTCGAGCTGATCGACGCCGGCTGGCCGCGCCCCGCCGCCATCCTCGCCTTCCCGGTGGGCTTCGTCGGCGCCGCCGAATCGAAGGCCGAGCTTGCCCGCAATCCGCGTGGCATCCCCTATCTGGCGCTGCGCGGCCGCCGCGGCGGCTCGGGCCTGGCCGCGGCGGCGGTGAACGCGCTCGCCGCCGGGCTGGAGGCGCCGCGATGAGCCAACCCTGGCTGACCGTCGTGGGCATCGGCGAGGACGGCATGGCCGGCCTCTCGGCGGCCGCGCGCAGCGCCCTCGAGCAGGCCGAGGTGATCCTCGGCGGCGACCGCCACCACAGCCTGTCGCCGCACGTGACCGCCGAGCGCCTGTCCTGGCCCTCGCCCTTCGATGCCATGATCGACACCATCCGCGCCCAGAAGGGCCGGCGCTTCGTCGTCCTGGTGACCGGCGATCCGCTGTGGTACTCGGTCGGCGCCCGCATCCTCAAGGCGATCCCCGGCGAGGAAATCACCTTCCACCCGCAGCTCTCCGCCTTCCAGTGGGCCGCCGCCCGCATGCGCTGGTCGCTCGCCGATGTCGAGACGCTCACCGCGCACGGCCGGCCCGCCGCCCAGGTCGTCCCCTTCTTCTGGCCCGGGGCGCGCCTGCTGGTGCTGACGGCTGGCCCCGAGACGCCCGGCGAGATCGCCCGGCTGATGACCGAGCGCGGCTACGGTGCCTCACGGCTGACCGTTCTGGCCAGTCTCGGCGGGCCGGACGAGCGCCGCATCGAGGGCCGCGCCGCCGACTGGGCCGCCGCCACGCCCGAGACGCCCGCCTTCCACACCCTTGCCGTCGAATGCATCGGCACCCCCGAGCCGCTTCTGTCGCGCCTGCCCGGCTTGCCCGACGCGGCCTTCGCCCATGACGGCGTGATGACCAAGCGCGAGGTGCGCGCGGTCACGCTCGCGCGGCTGATGCCGGCGCGCGGCGAGCTTTTGTGGGACATCGGCACCGGATGCGGCTCGATCGCCGTCGAGTGGATGCGTGCCGCCCGCGACGCCGAGGCCATCGGTCTGGACCCGAACCCGGAGCGCCTGGCGCTGGCGCGGAAAAACGCCGAGACCCTGGGCACTCCCCGCCTGCGCCTGGTCGAGGGCCGCGCCCCCAAGGCGCTGGCAGGCCTGCCGCGCCCCAGCGCCGTCTTCATCGGCGGCGGTTTGGGCCGCGAGACCGTTGCTGCCGTGCGCGCCGCCCTGCCCAGGGGCGGCCGCCTCGTGGCCAATGCCGTGACGCTGGAGTCCGAGGCCCTGCTCGCCGCGCTTCATGCCGAGCTCGGCGGCGAGCTGACCCGGCTGGCCGTGTCCCACGCCGCGCCGGTCGGCGCCCGCACCGGCTGGCGCCCCGCCATGCCGGTAGTGCAGTGGAGCCTGGTCACATGATGGGCACGCTTTACGGCATCGGCGTCGGGCCCGGCGACCCCGAGCTGATGACGCTGCGCGCCCACCGGCTGATCAGCGCGGCCCGGGTCGTCGCCTACCCGGCGCCGGACTCGGGCCAAAGCCTGGCGCGCCGCATCGCCGCCGCCGCGATCCCGGCCGATGCCCAGGAGATTCCCATGGTGGTGCCGATGCGCGCCGAGCGCTTCCCCGCGCAGGAGGTCTATGCCGAGGCCGCCAAGCGCATCGCTGCCCGGCTCGAGGCGGGCACCGACGTCGCCGTGCTGTGCGAGGGCGATCCGTTCTTCTACGGCTCGTTCATGTACCTGTTCGCCCGCCTCGCCGCGCGCTTTCCGGTCGAGATTGTCCCCGGCGTCACCTCGCTCACCGCCTGTGCCGCGGCGCTCAAGCGCCCGCTGACCGCGCGCAACGACGTGCTGACCGTGCTGCCGGGCACGCTCGCCGACGCCGAGCTGCGCCCCCGCATCGAGGCGGCCGACGCCGTCGCCATCATGAAGGTCGGCCGCCACCTCGCCCGCCTGAGGGCGCTGCTGGAGTCCATGGACCTGACGGCGCGGGCCGGCTATGTCGCCCGCGCCTCGCTGCCGCAGGCGCAGGCCGTCCCGCTGGCTCAGGCGCCCCAGACCGCGCCCTATTTCTCCATGATCCTGATCTACAAGGGAGACGACCCGTGGCTGAGCCCGCTCCGGTCGTGATCTGCCTCGCCCGCTCGGGCGAGGCCACCGCCCGGCGCGTCGCCGCGGCGCTGGGCGCAGCGGAGCATGGCCGCGCCGGGCGCGTCGCCGGGGCCGAGGCCGTCTTCGAGCATGCCGCGGAGCATGTCCGCGCGCTGTTCGCATCCGGCACGCCCGTCATCGGCGTCTGCGCCGCCGGCATCCTGGTGCGCGCCGTGGCGCCGCTTCTGGCCGACAAGCGCGCCGAGCCCCCGTTGGTCGCCGTGGCCGAGGACGGCTCGGCGGTGGTGCCGCTGCTTGGCGGCCATCGCGGCGCCAACGCGCTGGCGGGCCGCATCGCCGGGGCGCTGGGCACAGCCCCGGCGATCACCACCGCCGGCGACGCGGCGCTGGGCGTCGCGCTCGACGCGCCGCCGGCCGGTTGGCGGCTGGCCAACCCTGAGGATGCGAAGCCGGTCATGGCCGCCCTGCTCGGCGGCGCCCGCGCCGTGATCGAGGGGGCGCTGCCCTGGCTCGATGCGTTGAGCGATCGCTCGGGCGCCGAGCAGAGCGCGGCCCCCGTCGTCCTGACCGCCACGACGGCGCTCGCCGAGGGCACGCCGCAGCGCCTCGTCTACCACCCGCAGCTCTTCGCGCTGGGCTGTGGCTGCGCCCGCAACTGCCCCGCCGGGGAGCTCGCCGGGCTGGCCGAGGCGGCGCTGGCCGAGGCCGGGGTTGCCGCCGGCGCGGTGGCGGGCGTGTTCTCGCTAGACCTCAAGGCCGACGAGCCGGCGGTGACCGCGCTGGCCCGCCGCCTCGGCGTGCCGCTGCGGCTGTTCGACGCCGCCACGCTCGAGGCCGAGACGCCGCGCCTGGCCACGCCCTCGGACGTGGTCTTCGCCGAGGTCGGCTGCCACGGCGTCGCCGAGGGCGCGGCGCTGGCCGGCGCCGGGCACGAGGCGCGCCTCGTCGTGGCCAAGCGCAAGTCGGCCAACGCCACCGTGGCGTTGGCCCGCGCCCCCGCCCCGATCACCGCGCTCGCGGGCCGGCCGCGCGGCCGCCTGGCGCTGGTCGGCATCGGCCCCGGCCAGGCGGACTGGCGCACGCCCGAGGCCTCGCGCCTGATCGCCGAGGCGGACGAGCTGATCGGCTATTCGCTCTACCTCGACCTGCTCGGCCCGCTCGCCGCCGCGAAGCCCCGCCGCGACTTCCCGCTCGGCGCCGAGGAGGCGCGCTGCCGCCACGCTCTCGAACACGCCGGCGAGGGCGCCTCCGTGGCGCTGATCTGCTCGGGCGATGCCGGCATCTATGCCATGGGCGCGCTGGTCTTCGAGCTCGTCGACCGCCCGCCCGGCCAGGGCGGCGTCAGCGCCGCCGCCCGCCGCGCCGAGCTGGTCTGCGCCCCCGGCGTCTCGGCGCTGCAGGCCGCCGCCGCCCGCGCCGGTGCGCCGCTCGGCCACGACTTCTGCGCCATCTCGCTCAGCGATCTGCTGACGCCGCGCGAGGACATCCTGCGCCGGCTGCGCGCGGCCGCCGAGGGGGATTTCGTGGTCGCGCTCTACAATCCGGTCTCGGCGCGGCGCCGCACCCTGCTGGCCGAGGCGCGCGAGATCCTGCTCGGCCACCGCCCCGCCGACACGCCGGTGCTGCTCGCGGCCAATCTCGGGCGGCCCGAGGAGCGCCTCGCCTACCGCCGCCTGGCCGATCTCGACGCGGCGGAGGTGGACATGCTGACGGTGGTTCTGGTCGGCTCGTCCCGGTCGCGGCTGGCCCGCCTCGGCGAGGGGCCGCGCATGTACACCCCGCGCGGCTACGCCAGGCGGATCGACGCCGGCCGGGCAACGCCGCAGGCCCCGGCGGCCGAGCCGGGGCCTCCCGCGACGGCGCCGGACGACGCGAGGCCCCGGGTCGAGCCCGGGGCAGCGTCGGGGCACGGCGGCGGAGAGCGGCCATGACCGTCCACTTCATCGGTGCCGGCCCCGGCGACCCGGAGCTGATCACGGTGAAGGGCCGGCGGCTGATCTCGGCCTGCCCGGTCTGCCTCTACGCCGGCTCGCTGGTGCCGGCCGAGGTGGTCGCTTGCGCACCGCCGGGCGCGCGGGTGATCGATACCGCGCCGATGACGCTCGACGAGATCGTCGCCGAGATCGCCGCCGCCCACGCCCGCGGCGAGGACGTGGCGCGGGTGCATTCCGGCGACCCCTCGCTCTACGGCGCCATCGCCGAGCAGATCCGCCGGCTGGAGGCTCTGGGCATCGCCTACGACGTCACCCCCGGCGTGTCGGCCTATGCCGCCGCAGCCGCGGCGCTTGGGCGCGAGCTGACCGTGCCGGAGGTCAGCCAGACCGTGATCCTGACCCGCACGGCAATGAAGTCCTCGGCCATGCCGCCGGGCGAGGACCTCGACACGCTCGGCCGCACCGGCGCGACGCTTGCCATCCACCTCTCGGTGCGCAACCTCGCCGAGGTGCAGCGCCGGCTGATCCCGCATTACGGCGCCGACTGCCCGGCCATCGTCGCCTACCGGGTCGGCTGGCCGGACCAGGCGTTCCTGCACGGCACGCTCGGCGACATCCGCCAGAAGGTCCGTGCCGCCAAGATCACCCGCACGGCGCTGATCCTGGTGGGCCGGGCGCTGGCCGGCAGCGGCTTTCGCGACAGCGCCCTCTATGACGGCAGCCACCCGCATATCCTGCGCCCCAAGCGGCGCGCCTGAGCCGCGCGGGGACCGCCTGAGGGGTGTGCACAGTGCACAATCGTATAACGTACTGATATTCAGCGATAAAATTTCGTGCACCTGGCGCCGACGTCCCCGTTCGCGCGCACGACGGCCACGCCGCCGACCGCGCGCGGGTGCGCGTGACCGTGAAATCCATGATTCTGAAAATCATGCGATTTCAATGAGTTGACCTCGCGTCCACATTTGGACGCCGGCAGCGGCCGCTCAGCCGACGTCGATGACATGGGCGAAGGAGCCCATGACGCGCCCCTGGCGCAGGCCGTACTCGCCCAGGTCCCGGCCTTCCGCGTCATGGGCGAGGAACAAGGGCTCCCCCTCTTCGCTCAGCGTCGTCGCATAGTGGAACTCGTGCCCCCTGAGCATGCCGTGCCAGGGCAGCCCGCCCAGCATCGAGAGCTGCCGGTAGCCCAGGTGCCGGTGCCGCGCGGCGAAGCTGGTCTCGAGCCGCAGCAGCCCCAGCATCGGGTGGCGCGCGCCCTCGCCGTCCACCAGCCCCTCGCCCAGAACCATGTAGCCGCCGCATTCGCCATAGATCAGCGCGCCGCGCGCTGCCGCCTGCCGCATGGCGTCGCGGAACCCCGCCGCCTGCGCGAGCCGCCCGGCGTGCAGCTCGGGATAGCCCCCGGGCAGGAACACCGCGTCCGCCGCCTCGGCCGGCCCCTGGTCGGCCAGGGGCGAGAAGAACGACAGCTCGGCGCCCAGCGCCCGCCAGTCGTCGAGCATGTGCGGGTAGGCGAAGCCGAAGGCGAGGTCGCGCGCCACCGCGACGCGCTGGCCCGGCGGCTCCATATGCGCCGGCGGGTCCACCGGCCCGTGCAGCACGGCGGCGTCGGCGAAGATCGCGTCGATGTCGCAGCCCGCTTCCACCCAGTCGGCGGCGCGGGCGACGAAGGCCGCGAGGTCGTCGCGCTCGCCCGCCTGCACCAGCCCAAGATGGCGCGAGGGCAGGGCGAGGTCGTCGCGCCGGGGCAGCGCGCCGAGCACCGGCAGCACCGTCTCGACCGCGCCGCACACCACCGCCTCGTGCCGGGCGCTGCCCAGCCGATGGAGGATCACGCCGGCGGTATGCACGTCCTCGCGGAACCCGGCCATGCCGGCGGCCACCGCCGCGGCGCCCTGGCCCATGCGGCTGACGTCCATCACCAGCACGACCGGGGCGCCCAGCGCCGCCGCCACGTCGGCCGTCGAGCCCGTGCCCAGCGGGTCCTCGGGCTCCGGCGCGCCGTCGAACAGGCCCATCGCCCCCTCGACCACCAGATGCGAGCCGGTGCGGCGCAGCGCGCGGGCCCGGATCTGCGCTGGGCGCATCGCCCAGGCGTCGAGCGTGGTGCAGGGCTGGCCGGTCGCGGCCTGGTGGAAGGCCGGGTCGATATAGTCCGGTCCGCTCTTGGCCGAGACCGGCGCGAGGCCGCGCCGGCGCATGGCCGCCAGCAGCCCGAGCGTCACGCTGGTCTTGCCGGTGCCCGAGGCCGGGGCCGATATCACCAGCGCGCGCATCGCCTCAGCCCGTTTCCCGCGCGGTCTCGTCGCCGAGCGGGTCGAGCGCGCGCGGCGCCATGCCCGCCATCTGGCCGATCCAGTCGAGCGTCTTGCGCATCAGCGCCACCCGGCCGATGCACACGATCGCGGGCGGCTCGAGCCCGCTGGCGGCGAAGTCCCGGGCGGCGCGGACCAGCGTGGTTTCCACCACGCGCTGCGAGGGCAGAGTCGCGTCCACGATGATCGCCACCGGCTCGTCCGGGCTACGGCCGGCGGAAGTCAGGCTGTCGCAGATCGCGGGCAGCGTCTTGATCGCCATGTAGCCGATCAGCACCGGCGAGGAGCGCGCCAGCGCCTGCCAGTCGAGCGCCCCGGGGGCCTCGCCCCGCTGGTCGTGGCCGGTGAAGAAGGTCACCGCCTGGTTCACGTCGCGATGCGTCGCCGGGATGCCGGCATAGGCGAGCCCCGCGACGCCCGCGGTGATCCCCGGCACGATGCGGATCGGTATGCCCGCCTGCACCAGTGTCTGCGCCTCCTCGCCGCCGCGGCCGAAGATGAACGGGTCGCCGCCCTTGAGCCGCAAGACGCGACGCCCGGCGCGCGCCAGCTCCACCAGCCTGAGCGAGATGTCGCGCTGCTTGGGGCTGGGCTTGCCGCCGCGCTTGCCGGCGAACTCCAGCTCGGTGCCCGGCCGCGCCCAGTCGAGGATGCGCCTGTCCACCAGCGCGTCATAGACGATGGCGTCCGCCTGCCGCAGCGCATTGAGCGCGTGCAGCGTCATCAGTGCCGGGTCGCCGGGGCCGGCGCCGACCAGCCAGACCCAGCCCGGCTGGAGCTCGGGCCAGCCGCCAGGCAATGCGGGCAGGGAGACGCGGTCGCTCATGGCCCCGGTATACCCGGCCTTGGCAGGCAAGCGAAGGACGGAAGCGACCTTTCGCGGGCGCCAATGGCGGGCCGCGGTGCCCAAGCCGCGGCTTCCGGCGCGGCGCGCTGCCCCTTATAGTCGGGCGCATGGACGACACGCCGCCCGATACGCCGCCCGACGCGCCGCCCGACAAGCCCCCCGGCAGGCTGCGCACCGGCTGGACCACCGGCGCCTGCGCCACCGCGGCCGCGAAGGCCGCGGCCGAGATGCTGCTCGGCGGCGCCTGTCCGGGACAGGTCACCATCACCCTGCCGCGCGGCGAGACGCCCGACTTCGCCATCGCTGAGAGCGCCGCCGGCCCCGGCTGGGCCGAGGCGGCCGTGGTCAAGGATGCCGGCGACGACCCCGACGTGACCCACCTCGCCACCATCCGCAGCCGCGTCGCCCGGGCCGCCCCGGGGTCGGGCATCCGGTATTGTGCCGGTCCCGGGGTCGGCACCGTCACCAGGCCGGGCCTGCCCGTCGCGGTGGGCGAGCCCGCCATCAACCCGGTGCCGCGCCAGATGATCGCCGGCGCGCTGCGCGAGGTGGCCGGGGCGCACGGTATCGGCGCGGACTTCGAGGTCACGATCTCGGTCGACGACGGCGCCGAGCTGGCCAAGCGCACCTGGAACCCGCGGCTCGGCATCGAGGGCGGGCTGTCGATCCTCGGCACCACGGGGATCGTGCGGCCGTTTTCCTGCTCGGCCTGGATCGCCTCGATCCATCGCGGCATCGACGTGGCCCGCGCCGGCGGCCTGACCCATGTGCTCGGCGCCACCGGCTCGACGTCGGAGGCCGCCGCGCGGCGCCTCTACGACCTGCCAGACATCGCCTGCCTGGACATGGGCGACTTCGTCGGCGGCACGCTGAAATACCTACGCCGGCACCCGGTTCCGCGCGTCACCCTGGCGGGCGGGTTCGGCAAGATGACCAAGCTGGCGCAGGGGGCGCTCGACCTGCACTCGGGGCGCAGCCAGGTGGACTTCGGCCGCCTCGCGGCGCTAGCCGCCGGCCTCGGCGTCGATCCGGCACGCATCGCCGCCGCCAACACCGCGGCCGAGGCGCTTCGGATCGCCGGCCCGCCGCTCGCCGAGGCGGTTGCCGGCGCGGCCCGGACGATCGCGCGCGAGACGCTGCGCGGCGCGGCCGTCGATGTCGAGGTCATCGTCACCGACCGGCAGGGCACCGTGGTCGGCCGCGCCGGCTTCGCCGGGTGAGCGCTCATGTCCTGATCCTCGCCGGTACGGCGGAGGCGCGGGCGCTGGCCGAGGATCTGGCGACCCGGCCCGGGCTGCGCGTCACCGCCTCGCTGGCTGGGGCATCCGCGACCCCCGCGCCGATCGCGGCCCCGATCCGCATCGGCGGGTTCGGCGGCGCCGGGGGCCTCGCCGCCTGGCTGCGCGGGCAGGGCGTGGCGGCGCTGATCGACGCCACCCACCCGTTCGCCGCGCGGATCGCCGCCAACGCCGCCGCGGCCTGCGCGCGCACCGGCACCCCCCGGCTCAAGCTGTTGCGGCCCGCCTGGGAGCCGATCGGCGACTGGCGCGCCGTGCCCAACCTCGCCGCGGCCGCCGCCGCCCTGCCACCCGGGGCGCGGCCGCTCCTGACCACGGGCCGCAAGGACCTCGCGCCCTTCGCCGCACGCGCCGACCTGACCTGCCTTCTGCGCGTCATCGAGCCGGTCGACGGGCTGCCCGGCCACATCGTCCAGATCGTCGCCCGCCCGCCCTTCCCGCTGGACGCCGAGCTGGCGCTGATGCGCGCGCACGCGGCGACCCATCTGGTTGCCAAGAACGCCGGCGGCGCGGGGCGCGCCAAGCTCGAGGCGGCGGCGCGGCTCGGCCTTCCGCTTCTTATCGTCGAGCGCCCGCCGGCGCCGCCCGGCACGCTGGCGCGCGATGTCGCGGCGGCGCTGGCCTGGCTTCGCGACACCGTGCCGGGCGGTTTCTGAGCCGCGTCAGCCAAGGCATTCCTTGACAGCGGGCCGGCTTTCCGCGACATCTGGCCGGGCATGGTTCCGACGGGCCCGCCCAAGCGGGCCCCGGATCAAAAGGGAATGCGGA
>NZ_JBZSYN010000160.1:0-34278 GCF_058622915.1 Thermohalobaculum sp.
GAGAGGATGTGGGCGCCGACCTCGGAGCCCTTCTCCAGCACCACGACCGAGACCTCGTCGCCGCCGAGCTGCTTGAGCTGGATCGCCGCGGACAGCCCGGCGGGCCCGGCGCCGACGATCACGACGTCGTAGTCCATCGACTCGCGCTCGACCGCGTTGCGTTCCTCGGCCATGGCTCGCATCTCCCCTTGGCCGGGGCGGACCCCGGCATATTGCCGCTGGGCCCGAGCCTATCGCGCGGCTCCGATCAGCGTCAACGAAGAGCCGGCGCGTGACGGCGGCGCCGCGGGGGGGTAGGTTTCGGCCATGGCGGATTCACCCGACATGACCCGAGCCATGCGCGAGGCGCTGGCCTTCCAGCTCGAGCTCGGCGCCGACGAGGCGATCGGCGAGACGCCCCGCGACCGCTTTGCCGAGTCCGCTGCCGCAGAGCGCACGCCGCCCAGGGCCGTGCCGCCGAAGGCTGTGCCGGCGAACCCCGGGCCGGCCCCCGCGCGGCCGGGCGCCACGGTCGGGCAGGGGCGCGAGGACTGGCAGGCGGCGAGCGAGCTGGCCCGCGCGGCAAACACGCTCGACGAGTTGGCCAAGGCGATGCGCGGCTTCGAGGGCTCGCCGCTCAGGCTGTCCGCGCGCAACCTGGTGTTCGCCGACGGCCTGCCCGGCGCCCGCGTCATGGTGATCGGCGAGGCGCCGGGCGGCGACGAGGACCGGCAGGGCAAGCCGTTCGTCGGCCGCGCCGGGCAGCTGCTCGACCGCATGCTGGCGGCGATCGGGCTGGCGCGCACGGCGCCCGCGCCCGAGAATGCGGCCTACATCACCAACATCCTGCCCTGGCGTCCGCCGGGCAACCGCACGCCGAGCGAATCGGAGGTGCTGCTGTTCCTGCCCTTCGTCCTCCGCCATATCGAGCTGGCCGGGCCGGATTTCATCCTGGCGCTGGGCGGCACCTCGGCCAAGGCGCTGATGGAGACCAGCACCGGCATCAAGCGCCTGCGCGGGCGCTTGGTGCGGCACGGGCCCTCCGGTCTGCCGCTGATGCCGACCTTCCACCCCGCCTATCTCCTGCGCCAGCCGGCGGACAAGCGGCTGGCCTGGCGCGACCTGCTGAGCCTGCGCGCCGCGCTCGACGGCGAGATGCCCGACATCTGAGGAGCCCATGACCCGCGTTCTTGCCTTCTCCGACATGCACCGCTCGCGCCGCTGCGCCGCCGAGATCGTGGCCGCCGCGGCCGAAGCCGACCTTGTGATCGGGGCTGGCGACTTCGCCACCATGCGCGAGGGGCTGGCCGGGGCGATGGCGCTGCTTGCGCCGATCGAGGACAAGCTGGTCTGCGTGTCGGGCAACGCGGAGAGCGTGGACGAGCTGCGCGCCGCCACCGGCGCCACAGTGCTGCACGGCGAGGCGGCCGTGAGCGCTGGCGTGCGCCTGTTCGGCCTCGGCTGCGCCGTGCCGACCACCCCTTTCGGTGCCTGGTCGTGCGACCTGACCGAGGCCGAGGCCGAGGCGCTGCTGGCGGGGCTGGAGCCGGTGGACATCCTGGTCTCGCACTCGCCGCCCAAGGGCGTGGCGGACCGCACCTCGGCCGGCGTATCGGTGGGCTCGGAGGCCGTGCGCGAGGCGATCGAGCGGGCCCAGCCGCGTCTGTGCCTGTGCGGGCACATCCACGATTCCTGGGGCGAGTCCGGCACCATCGGGGTCACCGAGGTGCACAATCTCGGCCCCCGCGCGCACTGGTTCGAGGTCTGAGATGAGCCGCATCGACGAGAGCCGTGCCTTCGTGCCCGTCAACATCGCCGTGCTGACCGTCTCCGACACGCGGGCCGCGGCGGACGACCGCTCGGGCGACACGCTAGTCGAGCGGCTGAACGCGGCCGGGCACCGGCTGGCGGCGCGGGCCATGGTGCGCGACGAGCGGGAGGCGATCGCGGTCCAGCTTCGGCAATGGGTCGCCGATCCGGGCATCGACGTGATTCTCAGCACCGGGGGTACCGGGCTCACCGGCCGCGACGTCACGGTCGAGGCCCACCGCGATGTCTACGAGAAGGAGATCGAGGCCTTCGCCATCGTCTTCACCCAGGTCTCGATGGCCAAGATCGGCACCTCGGCCGTGCAGAGCCGGGCCTGCGGCGGGGTGGCGGGCGGCACCTACCTGTTCGCGCTGCCGGGCTCGCCCGGCGCGTGCAAGGACGCCTGGGACGAGATCCTGAAATTCCAGCTCGACTATCGCCACATGCCGTGCAACTTCGTCGAGATCATGCCCCGGCTGGACGAGCACATGCGGCGCAAGTGAGCGCGGGAGGGATTGGTTAACCAGCCGGTGCCATGCTGGGCCCGTTTTCCCGTTCTCGCGGAGGGCCCATGTTCCAGCGCCGACCCGCCGAGCCCGAGCGGCCGACGCTCGACAGCGGCCATCTTGCCCGGCTCCAGGCTCACCTCGGGCCCGGGCCGCTGGCCGAGCTAGTCGCCGACGCGCTCATCAGCCTCTCCGACCGGATCAAGCGGCTGGGCGAACTGGAGCGCGACGACGATCCGGAGGCGGTCGCTCGGCTGGCCCACGATCTCGTTGGCATGGCGGGCAATCTCGGGCTGAAGCGGCTCGCGGCGGCGGCCGTCGAGCTGGAGCGCGAGGCGCGGCATGGCGCGCCGCCGGCGATGATGGCCGAGTCGGCGGCGGTGCGCCGGCACGGCATCGAGGCGGCAGATGCGCTGCGCCGCCATCTCGCGCGGCTTTCCGGCCCCGATCCCTCCTAGCTCGCCCGGCCGGGCTTGTATCGCGGCGCAGGCTCGATAGGCTCGGAGGCGCCGGGCAACCGCGGCCATGCGGAGGACCATCCATGAGCAACGAGAGCGGCGCAAGCGGGGCGCAGGGCGCAGCGGTGCCGATTCGCCTGGTGGCGTCCGACGAGCTCGAGTCGCTGCTCGTCGCCATGGCGCCGGCCGAGGCCGCATGGGTGCGCGCAAACGGCTTCAAGGCGAGCGCGGGCAGCTGGCTCGCCCTGCCCGGCGCCGACGGCGCCATCGCGCGCGTCCTCGTGGGCCTGGGCAGCGCCGAGGAGCGCCGCCGGGAACGCCTGCATCTGGGCACCTTCGCGCGCGCGGCGCCGGCTGGGCGCTACCGGCTCGAGAACGCGCTCGAGCCCGCCGACGCCGAGCAGGCGGCGCTGGCCTGGCGGCTCGGGCGCTACCGCTTCGAGCGTTACAAGGCGGGGGAGCACGCGGCGGCGGAGCTGGAGACGCCCGCGGGCGTCGAGGCGGGCCGGCTGGCGCGCATCGTCGAGGGGGTGATGCTGGCCCGCGACCTGATCAACACCCCGGCCAACGACATGGGCCCCGAGGCGCTGGAGCAGGCCGTGCGCGCGCTTGCGCGCGAGCACGGGGCCGACGTGGCGGTGACCACCGGCGAGGCGCTGATCGGGGCCGACCTGCCGCTGATCCACGCTGTCGGGCGCGCCGGCGCCGAAGCGCCCCGCCTGATCGACCTCAGCTGGGGCAGCGCCGCCGCGCCGAAGGTAACGCTGGTCGGCAAGGGGGTGTGCTTCGACACCGGCGGGCTCAATCTCAAGCCCGGCGCCTCCATGGAGCTGATGAAGAAGGACATGGGCGGGGCGGCCACCCTCATGGGGCTGGCGCACATGGTGATGGGGCTGGGGCTGCCGGTGCGGTTGCGCCTGCTGATCCCGGCGGTGGAGAACGCGGTCTCGTCGGGGTCCTTCCGGCCCGGCGACATCCTGCGCTCGCGCAAGGGCCTGACAGTGGAGATCGGCAACACCGACGCCGAGGGCCGGCTGGTGCTGGCCGACGCGCTGGCGCTCGCGGCCGAGGACGCGCCGGCGCTGACCATCGACATGGCGACGCTGACCGGCGCGGCGCGGGTGGCGCTGGGGCCCGACCTGCCCCCCTTCTTCACCGACGACGAGGCGCGGGCGGCCGAGCTGGCGGCGGCCTCGGCGCGGGTCGCCGACCCGCTTTGGCGCCTGCCGCTGTGGCCCGCCTACGAGGGCGAGATCGAGCCCGGGATCGCCGATCTCGACAACGCGCCGCGGGGGGGATTCGCCGGGGCGATCACCGCGGCGCTGTTCCTCAAGCGCTTCGCGGGCCAGGGCCCCTGGGCGCATTTCGACATCTATGGCTGGACGCCGAAGCCCCGGCCCGGGCGGCCCAAGGGGGGCGAGTGCCAGGCGGCGCGCGCCGTGCTCGCCGTGCTCGAGGCCCGCTACGGACGCAGCGCATGAGGTAGCCCATGAACGCGGACCCGCGTCGCACCCCGGTCCGACCCGACCTCGCCGCGGCCCATCTGCGGGAAGAGGTCGAAGCCGGGCGCCATGCCGAGCCGACGCGGCTGGTGGTCGCGCTGCCGGTGGCGCCGCTGACGCGGACCGCCGAGGCCGAGGCGCCGATGCAGAGCCAGCTGCTCTACGGCGAGGGCTTCGCCGTCTACGAGCACGACGGCGAATGGGCCTGGGGGCAGGCCGAGGCGGATGGCTATGTCGGCTATCTGCCGCGCGCCGCGCTGGCGCCGGCGGGCGAGCCGGCGAGCCATCGCGTCGGCGCGCTGTTCACCCATGTCTACCCGGCGCCCTCGCTCAAGGCACGGCCGCTGGGCTGGCTGACATATGGCGCACTGGTTGCGGTTGCGGGCGTCGAGGCCGGATTTGCGCATCTGGCCGCCGGCGGGCACATCCCGGTGCGGCACCTGGTGCCGCGCGCCCACCACGCGGCGAACTGGGTGGCCGAGGCCGAGCGTTTCACGGGCATGCCCTATCTGTGGGGCGGCCGGGCGCCAACCGGGCTCGACTGCTCGGGGCTGGTCCAGATCGCCCTGGCGGCGGCCGGGCGGCCCTGCCCGCGCGACACCGACATGCAGGAGGACGAGCTCGGCCGGCCGCTCGAGCCGGACATGCCGCCGGCACGCGGCGACCTGGTGTTCTGGAGTGACCATGTCGGCATCATGCTCGACGGCAGGCGCATGCTCCATGCCAACGCGCACCACATGACCGTGGCCGCCGAGCCGCTGGAGGAGGCGCGGGCGCGCATCCAGGCGGTGGGCGGCGGGCCGACAACGCGCATCGCACGCCTCGACGGGGCGGCGGAGCGGGGCTAGATTTCGTGCCGGATCGCAACCAAGAGGGTGGGACGATGAAGCGGGGGGCTTTGTGGATCGCGCGAGCCGGACTGGTGGGTCTGCTGCTGGCACCTGCCGGCTGTGCCAGCGCGGGCAGCGAGCCCGCCGCTACCCCGCGCCCGCCCGAGAAGGCTGACAGCGTGGCGACGCAGGCGAGCTTTGCCCAGTGGCGCGCGGGCTTCCGCCACCAGGCCCTGGCCGCGGGCATCTCGGCCAAGGTCTTCGACGCCGCCTTCGCCGGAGTCGAGCCCAATCCGCGGGTGATCGAGCTCGACCGCTATCAGCCCGAGTTCGTGCGGCCGATCTGGGAGTATCTCGACCGGGCCGTCTCGGCCAAGCGCATCGCGGACGGGCGCGCGCAGGCGGCGGCGCACGCGGACACGCTGCGCAAGATCGAGGCGCGCTTCGGCGTCGACTCCGGCGTGGTCGTGGCCATCTGGGGCATCGAGACCGCCTATGGCCAGAACCTGGGCTCGTTTTCGGTGATCGAGAGCCTCGCCACGCTGGCCTTCGAGGGGCGGCGGCGCGCCTTCGCCGAGCAGCAGCTGATCGCGGCGCTGAAGATCATCCAGGAGGGCGATGTGACGCCAGCGCGCATGGTCGGCTCCTGGGCCGGGGCGATGGGGCACACACAGTTCATCCCCACCAGCTTCGAGACCTACGCCGTGGACCTTTCAGGCGACGGGCACCGCGACGTCTGGTCCTCGAACCCGGCCGACGCGCTGGCCTCGACGGCGAACTACCTGTCGCGATTCGGCTGGCAGAAGGGCGCGCCGACGGTGATCGAGGTGACGCTTCCCAAGGGCTTCGACTACGGCCTGGCCGACGATTCGACGCGGCGCACGGCGGCCCAGTGGCAGGCGCTGGGCGTTCGGGCCAAGCGCACGAACTTGGTGCCCTCGGAGGCCATTTCGCTGCTGCTGCCGGCGGGTGCGAAGGGGCCGGCCTTCGCGGTCTATCCGAACTTCCGGGTGATCCGGCACTACAACAACGCCACCTCCTACGCGCTGGCGGTGGCGCTGCTGGCGGCCGAGGTCGACCCCGCGATGCGGTTCGGGCTGACCACGGCGCTGAACTGGCCGCGCGGCGAGCGGCCGCTGTCGCGCGCCGAGACGCAGGAGCTGCAGCGCCGGCTGACCGCCCTGGGCTATCCGACGCAGGGCGTCGACGGCATCGTCGGGCCGAACACCCGCGAGGCCATACGCCGCTTCCAGGCGCAGGCGGGGCTGACGCCGGACGGGTACGTCTCGGCCTCGCTGCTCGCGCGCGTGCGCGCCGCGGCAGGCGGGTGAGCGCCGCGCCGCCCGGCCCTGACCGCCGCGCGGAGATCCGGCTCAACCTGTCGGCCGGCGCCGCGGCGATCAGCGTCGCCGTGGTGCTGGTCGCGGCGAAGAGCTGGGCCTGTGCGGCCACCGGGTCGCTGGCCGTCGCTGCCAGCCTGATCGATTCGGCGCTCGATCTGGTGGTCTCGGTGGCGAACCTTGCCGCGATCCTCTACGCGGCCAAGCCGGCCGACGAGGACCATCCCTTCGGCCACCACTCGATCGAGGACATCGCGGCGATGGCGCAGGCGGTGCTGGTGGGGCTCGCCGGGGCGGCGCTGGGCTGGCGCGGCATCGAGCGGCTGCTGACCCCCCAGCCACTGGCGGCCGAGGCCGAGGGGATCGCCGTGATGGCGGTCTCGATCGGGCTGACCGGCGGGCTGGTCTGGTGGCAGCGCCGGGTGGCACGGCAAACGGGCTCGAAGGTGGTGGAGGCCGATTCGCTGCACTACCTGTCGGACTTCCTGACCGCGGGGGCCGGCATCGTGGCGCTGACCGCCTCGGCGCTGTTCGGGCTGGTGCTGGTCGACTCCGCGGTGTCGCTGGTGGCGGCGGCGGTGCTGCTGCGCGGGGCGGTCAAGATCGGCGGCGGCGCCTTCGGCGCGCTGATGGACCGCCAGGCCCCGGCCGAAGTCGAGCGCCGCATCGCGGCGATCGTCGGCGAGTTCCCCGAGATCCGTGGCTTCCACGACCTCAAGACCCGCGTCTCGGGCGCCCGCACCTTCGTGCAGATCCACATCGAGCTCGAGGGCGGACAGACGCTGCACGAGGCGCATGCCATCGGCGCGCGGCTGCGGCGGCGCATCCTCGCGGCGGTGCCGCGCTCGGAGGTGATCGTGCACAAGGACCCCGTGCACAAGGACCCCGTGCACAAGGACCGGGTGCGCCGGAATGGCCCGACCGGCTGAGGACGCGCCGCGCGGCGAGCCTGTCCCTGCCTGCCTGCAAGGGCCCTGCGGCAGCGTGCTCGCGGGATTCATCGGGTGCACCCCTGGCCGCGACAATCCGACGCCCGCGGAACAGTGAAGCGACGGCAGGCGTTACCCCTGCAGTCGAAACGCAACACAGGAGGTTCAGATGGTTCGCAGCCTCAAGCTCGCAATACCGGCCGCCCTCGTTGCGCTGTCCTTCGCGACGGCGAACGCCGCCGTCATGCCGAACGGGTCGCTGGCGCAGCAGTTCCAGGCCAAGCGCGACATCGTGCAGATGTCCAAGCAGATCTACGGGCCCACTGCGGTCTTCAACAGCGGCCAGAAAATCCCCGCGAGCGTCAACCGTGAACTCGCCGAGGGCTTCAAGCTGCCCGCCGCGGCACCGGTTTCCCCGGTTCCGGCGGCGATGGCCGGCAAGCTGCCGCATACCCAGCCGGACACGCACTGGGTCCGCGTCGGTCAGCACCTCATCGAGCTGACGCCCGACAACACCATCGTCATGGGGGTCTACGACGTCCTGCCGTGACGCGCGGGTGAGCGACGTCACGCATGCCGCACCAGCGGCATGAACCGCGCCGGCGCCGCCGCGAGATTCGCGGCGGCGCCGTTTTTTAATCCGCTCGCATCAGACGCGGAAGCACTGCGCGAGCGGCGCCGCCGAGGCCGCGCGCTCCCGGCGATGTCGCATCGAGGCGGGGCAAGGTCGCTCGACCCGATGCAGGCGCTTGGGCTTGCCGCGAGATTGCGCGTAGATTCGCGAGACTCGCCATGAATGGGGACGGACCATGAGAACGCACGCGCGGGCGGTAGTAGTGGGCGGCGGCGCGATCGGCTGCTCGATCGCCTATCACCTGGCCAAGGCCGGCTGGACGGACACGGTGCTGCTCGAGCGCGACGAGCTGACCTGCGGCTCGACCTGGCACGCCGCCGGGCTGCTGCCGCTGTTCAACATGAGCTACGCGGTCAGCCACATCCACGACTACTCGGTCAAGCTCTACAAGGCGCTCGAGGCCGAGACCGGGCTCAATGCCGGCTTCTCGGTGGTCGGCAACCTGCGCATGGCGCAGACCAGCGACCGCATGGACGAGTACATGCTCTACGCCTCGACCGCCGAGACCACGGGGATCCCGGTCGAGTGGCTCACCCCCGAGGACATCAAGCGCCGCTGGCCGCTGGTGCGCACCGACGACCTGAAGGGCGCGATCTATCACCCCGACGACGGCTACATAAACCCCGCCGACGTGACCCAGGCGATGGCGCGCGGCGCCCGCCAGCAAGGCGTCGAGATCGTGCGCAAGGCCCAGGTCGACGCGTTCGAGAGGACGGGTGGCGAGTGGCTGGTCAAGGGCCGGATCATGGCCGAGAAAGGCGGCAACCTGGTGCCGACCGAGGAGAGCTTCGAGATCCGCTGCGAGCACGTGGTCACGGCCACCGGAAACCACGCGCTGCGCACGGCGGCGATGATCGGGCTGACCATCCCGGCGATCCCCGTGGAGCACCAGTACATCGTCACCGAGCCCGACCCGGCGCTGGTCGAGTGGCGCAAGCAGAACCCCGAGCACCCGGTGCTGCGCGACGCCGACGCCAAGTGGTACGTGCGCGAGGAGCGCGGCGGCTGGATCCTGGGGCCCTATGAGTGGGGCGCGCCGGCGCGCTTTGTCTTCGGCGTGCCGGACTCGTTCCGCGCCGACCTGTTCCCCCTCGATCTCGAGCGGATCGAGGAGGAGTACATGTCGATGATCCACCGCATTCCCTCGACCGAGCCGCTGGGGCTGAAGGACGATTTCAACGGGCCGATCTCCTACACGCCCGACGGCAACCCGCTGGTCGGCCCGGCGCCGGGGGTGGAGAACTTCTGGTTTGCCGAGGGCTTTTCCTTCGGCATCACCGCAGCCGGCGGCACCGGGCACTACCTGGCGCAGATCATGACCGGGGGCGAGGCCGAGATCGACATGTGGTCGCTCGACCCGCGCCGCTTCGGCCGCTGGATGAACCGCGAATACGCGGCGCGCAAGAACGAGGAGGCCTATGCACACGTCTACATCCTGCACCACCCCGACGAGGAGCGCCCGGCCTGCCGGCCGCTGCGCACCACGCCGTGCTACGAGCGGATGGCCGAGCGCGGCGCCCAGTTCGGCACCGTGAACGGCTGGGAGCGGCCGAACTACTTCGCGCCCAAGGGCTTCGACGACCACGACGCGCGCAGCTTCCGCCGCGGCGGCTGGTGGCAGTACACCCACGCGGAGGCCAAGGCGGTGCGCGAGGGCGTCGGCCTGTTCGACGCCTCGGCGTTTACCAAGCACATGGTGAAGGGGCCGGGGGCGACCCGCTTCCTCGACTGGCTGACCTGCAACCGGCTGCCGCGGGTGGGCCGCACCAGCCTGACCTACGCCCTGACGGACGCCGGCACCATCCGCACCGAGCTGACCATCCTGCGCCTCGCCGAGGACGAGTACTACTGCGTCACCTCGGGCGCGGCGCAGCTCTATGATTCGGACTACCTGATGAAGCAGGCCGCGGCCAAGCGCGGCGAGTTCGGCTGGATCGAGGTCTGGGACGTCTCGACCCAGTGGGGCGTCCTGGCCATCGCCGGGCCGAAGTCGCGCGAGGTGCTGCGGCCGCTGGTGGTCGACGCCGAGCCCGAGACGGCGCTGTCGAACAAGCGCTTCCCCTGGCTGTCGGGCCGCAGGCTCGACCTCAAGATGTGCCCCACGACCGCGATCCGCGTCGCCTATACGGGCGAGCTGGGCTGGGAGCTGCACCACCCGATGGAGATGCAGAACTACCTGTTCGACCGGCTGATGGAGGCGGGCGAGGAGGCGGGCCTCAAGCTGTTCGGGGCGCGGGCGCAGAACTGGCTAAGGCAGGAGAAGTCCTACCGCGCCTTCGGCTCGGATCTGGGCCGCGACGCGACGCCGCTCGAGAGCAACTTCGACCGCTTCGTCGATACCTCGAAGGACTTCCGCGGCAAGCGGGCGATGGAGGAGACGGGTATCCGCGCCTCCTGCGTCACCCTGCTGATCGACGGGCCCGAGGACGCCGATCCCTGGGGCCGCGAGGCGCTGGAGCACGAGGGCAAGCATATCGGCCGGCTGACCTCGGGCGGCCATTCGGTGGCCTTCGGTAAGCAGATCGGCATCGGCTATGTCCGGCCCGACCTGGCCAAGCCGGGGCAGAAGCTCAAGCTGCGCATGTTCCGCGAGCTGTGGGACGCCGAGGTGGTAGAGGAGAGCCCCTACGATCCGAAGAACGAGCGCATCCGCGTCGACGGGTGAGCGTGGGGAAAGTCGTTCGATGCGGGGCGCGCCGGGTGCTCCGCATCGGCCTGGCAGGCTTGTGCACATTGCACAGAGCGATAACATATTGATTTTGCAGTAATTCTAATTTGCACATGTGCGCGCATGCCTTTCCTGGCTGCTAGACCGGGCGAGACCGCGTGGCCGCGAAGTGCTGCGGCGTGGCGCGCGCCGCTTTGGCAGGAGCGAGAACGGGCGCGTTTCGGCGGGTGACAAGGGCAGCCTGAGCGCGCTAGGAGAGGGCCTTGCCGCGGAGAGCGCCATGACCGACACGGACGAGGACAGCCCGGACCTGCACGCCACGGCGCCCGTGCCCGAGGCCGAGGGCGCGCTGATGACCGGCCTGCCGTTCAGCCGCGAGCTGGGCATGC
Source organism: Thermohalobaculum sp. (assembly GCF_058622915.1). NCBI lineage: Bacteria > Pseudomonadati > Pseudomonadota > Alphaproteobacteria > Rhodobacterales > Paracoccaceae > Thermohalobaculum > Thermohalobaculum sp. The sequence continues at coordinate 11,045 of NZ_JBZSYN010000160.1, forward strand.
GGCTGCACGAGGCGAAGGACGGCGTCTCGGTGTGCTCGGTGCCCTACGATGCGCGCCTGGTGGGCGACCCCGAGACCGGGGTGCTGCATGGCGGCGTGGTCACGGCGCTGCTGGATACCGCCTGCGGCTGGGCGGTGATGGCGGCGCCGGCGCCGATCCGCTCGACCGCGACGCTCGATCTGCGCATCGACTACATGCGCCCGGCGCGCGCCGGCGAGACCGTGTTCGCGCGCGCCGAGTGCTACCGGCTGACCCGCTCGATCGCGTTTGCCAGGGCGGTGGCCTATCAGGCCGACCCGGCCGACCCGGTGGCGACCGCGCAGGGGGCCTTCATGCTGGAGCGCAGGGAGCCGGACAAATGAGCGGGACCCTGCCCGACGCCGCCGAGCGGCAGGCCACCCGGGACCGGGCCTTGTCGGCGCTGACCCAGGCGGTGCCCTACAACCGCCTGCTGGGCGTGCGCTTCGACCGGCTGGGCGACGAGCTGACCGGGCGCCTGTCCTTCCGCGAGATGCTGGTGGGCAACCCGCTGCTGCCGGCGCTGCACGGCGGGGTGACCGGCTCGTTCCTCGAGATCACGGCGCTGATGCAGCTGGCCTGGGAGCAGGTGCTGGCACAGATGGCCGAGGGCGGCGAGGCGGCGGCCGAGATCGCCGCGGGACGGTTTCCGTCGATGCCGAAGACCATCGACATCGCCGTGGACTACCTGCGCTCGGGCCGCCCGCGCGAGACCTTCGCCCGCGCCACGGTGCAGAAGGCGGGCCGGCGGGTGGCGCATCTTCATGTCGAGGCCTGGCAGGACAACCGCGCGCGCCCCATCGCCATGCTGCGGGGCAACTTCCTGATGCCCTCCCATCACTGATTCGCGCGCCAGCGGCGCCCGATTTGCGACTGACGGGGCGGACCGTGGCCCATGCCGCATCCCTCGCCACCGCCAAGGCCGGATCGGCGGGAACGACGTAGCCGGTTGATGCCGTTGCCGGCTTCCGACTCGTCCCCGAAGTTCACAACCCGTTGTCCACAAGAAATTTGCAGCGGTCAGCGATTTTTCGTTGTCCGCGCCCTTTGGGCGCGCAACCATCCTGTTGCGCGGTGACAGATCCTCGGATCGGCCATCACGTTGACCCGGAAGCCTTCGGGCAGAACGGTCGGGGAGGCGTCAGGTGTGCCCGTCAGGGCACTTTGCGAAGACTCCGCGTCTGCGCACCTGATGCCTCCTTCCCGTTTTGGCACCCCGCATTCGACTCCGCCAGACGCATCTTGAGCGACCCCGAAAAGGAGAGGCCCGGCACCACCCCGTGCCGGGCCCCTTGGTAGGCGTCAGTCGATGCAGCTCCGCGTCTTTGCACCTGTACTTTCTAGGTAGCCCGCGGCTGGGCGCGTGTCAAACATTATTTTGTGGCGTCGCCGCCAATGCAGACGAAAAGTTGTGTCCACTCCCATCCCTTGTGGTGCTGCCGCGAGTCACCTGCCGCGATGGTACGGGCTGCCGGCGAGGATGGAGACGGCGCGGTAGAGCTGCTCGGCCAGCATGACCCGGGCCAGCATGTGCGGCCAGACCATCGGGCCAAGCGAGAGCAGCCGGTCGGCGCGGGCGCGCAGCGCCGGCGCGTGGCCGTCGGCGCCGCCGATCAGGAACGCGGCGACCGGGGTGCCGCCGTCGCGCAGGGCTGCGAGCACGGCGGCGAAATCGGTGCTGGACAGGGTCTCGCCGCGCTCATCCAGGGCGATGGCGTGGGCGCCCGCGGGGAGCGCCTCGATCAGCTGGGCCGACTGGGTCGCGGCGTCGCGCGCCTTGCGCTCGTCGACCTCGCTGACGGCGAAAGGGCCGAGCCCGAGCACGCGGCCGGCCTGCACGGCGCGGTCGAGATAGTCGTCGGCCAGCACCTTCTCGGGGCCGGGCTTCAACCGCCCGACCGCGGCGAGCAGGATCTTCACGGCCGCGCCCTCAGGCGGGGCGCCCCGTCCTGTCCGGCGTGGCGAGCCACATCTTCTCGAGCTGGTAGAACTCGCGCACCTCGGGCCGGAAAACGTGCACGATCACGTCGCCGGCGTCGATCAGCACCCAGTCGGCAGTGTCGCGGCCCTCGACCCGGGCGCGCGTGCCGGCCTCGTGCTTGAGCCGCTCGACCAGCTTCTCGGCCAGCGAGGCGACGTGGCGGGTCGACCGCCCCGACGCGATCACCATGTAGTCGGCCACGGTCGACTTGCCGGCGAGCGGGATCTCGACGAGATCCAGGGCGCCGTCCTGATCGAGCGATGTGGTGACGAGTTGAAGAAGCCGTTCAGGCGCGTTGTCCCCGTTGGCTTCGTCCTCCGGCACGGCCGTCACGGCCTCCGGAGCGTGAGTGCGCTGCGCACCCTCGGCGAGTTGTTGTGTCAGAACCCAACCTCCGTTTTTTGCTGGCGGTCCCCCGGCGGGCCCGCGGTTCCAGCTCTGTCCACATAGGTAATCTAGCAATGCGCCGGCGAGTTCTCAAGCGGCGCGTCGGGAAGTCATTGAAATGTCGCGCTTCCGCCACGCTCGGCATGATGGCGGGCAAGCGCGAGCAGGCGAAAGACGCCGTGCATCATCTTGCCGTAGGGCAGCGTGAGGAACAGCGCCAGCACGACGCCGAGATGGATGGCGAGCAGCCAGCCCATCGCCGATGTGTGCCGGAACGCGAGCAGCGGGAGGCCGCTGACCGCGGTCAGGTTCAGGAGCGCCAGCAGGCCGAGGTCCATGCCCCAGCGGCGGGTGGCCTCGGGCGCCCGGTCGGTCCAGAACTTGATCCACAGCAGGCCGCCCGTGCCTGCGGCCAGCCCGATGCCGCCGAGCGTGCCGAGCACGACGGGGGCCGAATACCAGGGATAGGGCGCCTGCCAGCCCGGGCCGTAATGCATGAGCGTGCCGGCGCAGGTGGCGGCGAAGCAGGCGAGAAAGCCCCACATGGTCGCCAGGTGCAGGTGGCGGCGCGCCTGGGCGAAGCGCTGGTCGAGGTCGTTGCAGCCGGCGCCGCCGCCGCCGAGATGGCGGGTGCGGGCGGCATCGGCCAGCGCCGCCTGCACGGCGTCCCAGCGCAGCCGCCCGCCGCCTGACTGGCGCCAAAACGACCGCCCGGCGAGCGCCATGGCCAGGAGCGCCCAGCCGAAGGTGAGCGTGCCGACGACGGCCATCACCGGGTGCGGGATCACCGCGTAGAAGGCCCCCGGCCCGCGGTGGGAGCCGAGGAGCGCGGAGGGCTCGATCAAGAGCGCGCTGAGGAGCAGGACGGCGCCGAGCGCCAGCGCGGTGGCGAGCGCGACGCACAGGCCGTTGCGCTCGAACAGGCGGCCCAGCGGGCGCGGCCAGGCATGGGTGGCGTAGGTCTCGGCGCGCAGCTCGGCGAAGGCGGCGGGCAGGTTCAGGCCCCACTCGTGCGGCGGCGCGTACTGGCAGGCGTAGTAGCAGCCGCGGCAGTGGTGGCACAGATTGGCGAGATAGCCCAGATCGGCGTCGGAGAAGGCGCGGCGCAGCTCCATGGCCGGAAACACCGGGCAGAAGCCCTCGCAATAGCGGCAGGCGTTGCAGATCTCCATGCTGCGCCGGGCTTCCGCATAGGCCGGATCGTGGCCGGGGGCGGGCAGGTGCTGCATCTCAGGGCTCCGCATGGCGGGCGGCCGAGCGGCCGGCGCGGCGGCCGAAGACGGTGCCGATGGTCATGCCGATGCCGGCGAGATAGCCGTGGCCCAGCACGTTTCCGGCCATGATCTCGCCGGCGGCGTAGATGTTGGCGAAGGCGCCCGTCTCGGTGTGCACCCGCGCCGCCTCGTCCACGGTGACGCCGAGATAGGTGAAGGTGATGCCGGGCCTGAGCGGGTAGCCCAGATAGGGCGGCGTGTCGATCGGGCGGGCCCAGTTGGTCTTGTCGGGCGCGAGCCCGCGGGTGCGCCGGCCGTCCAGCACGGTGGGGTCGAACGGCCCGTTCGCGGTGCAGGCGGCGTTGTAGGCATCGACCGTGGCAACGAGCGCGGCGGGCGGGAGGCCGAGAGAGGCGGCCAGCGCCTCGATCGTGTCGGCCCGGTGGGCCGGGTAGATCGAGGGCAGGAACAGCGGCTCGGCCTTGGCGTCGAGGATCGAGAAGGCGAGCTGGTCGGGCTGGCGCGCGATCAGCCGGCCCCAGATGGCGTAGCGCTTGGGCCAGAAGTCCTCGCCCTCGTCGTAGAAGCGCTGGGCGTCCTTGTTCACCACGATGGAGAACGGCACCGAGTCGAGCCGGGTGGCGATGCCGCCGTCGAAGCGGGGCGCGCGGGCGTCGAGCGCGATGGCGTGGCACTCGTCGACCTCGGCCACGGGGCGGGCGCCGGCGTCGAGCAGGAGGCGCAGCACGCCGCCCCGGGCAAAGGGCGTGCCGCGCACGATGAAGTTGCGCGCGGCGGGGCCCCAGCCCTCGGCGAGCCAGTCGAGATTGGCCTGGAAGCCGCCGGCCGCGGCGACGAAGGCGCGCGCGGGGATGCGCGCCTCGAAGCCGCGGTGGCGCAGGCGGGCGGCGGCGAAGGCGCCCTGGTCGATCTCGAGCCCGGTGACCTCGGCCTCGTAGAGAACCTCGACGCCGAGGCGCTCGGCGGTCAGGTAGTAGGCGTTCATCAGCGCCTTGCCGCCGCCGAGGAAGAACGGGTTGGTGCGGTTGAGCGACAGCGTGCCGCCGAGCGCGGGCTGAAAGTGGGCGCCATGCGCCGCCATCCAGGGCAGGAGCGCGGCCGAGTCCTCGACGGTGAGGCGGGCAAGCGCCGGGTCGGTGCGCCCGGCGGTCACGGTCATCAGGTCGTCGAGGAACTCCTCGACCGGGTAGCTGTCGGTCAGCACGCCCTCGGGGGCTGCGTGGGCCACGCGCAGGTTGCGGGTGTGGCGCGAGTTGCCGCCGCGCATGGCGCGCGGTGCGGCCTCGGCGATGGCGACGCGCGCGCCGGCCTCGGCGGCGGTCATGGCCGCGCAAAGGGCGGCGTTGCCGCCGCCCGCGATCAGCACGTCGTATCCTGCGCGCTCGTCCGCCACCGGTGATGCTGTCCCTCCGCGCCGACAGGTATACGGTGCGCGTGCAGCGCGTCAAAAGCCTTCTTCCCCAGGGCGCGGGCGGGCCTTGACGTGGGTCGCGCGTGTCCACGCGTGGACAACACGTCAAGTCATTGTTTTTAATATGTTTTCAGATTGAAGCCTTGCAGCGGGGGAGATGCCCGCGCGCGTTCCGGCGGCCGTGCCGGCCAAGTGGCTGCGCGTGGACGAGGCCCCGGATCGGGTCCGGGGCCTGTTGCGAGGCAGAAAACATACCTGGCCGGCCACAGCGCGTGGCGGGTCAAAGCCCACCCTATGGGGCGGTACGATGCAGGGCGGGATCCACCCCCGCCCGGCGCTCAATGGTTGCCGCGCACCAGCTGCTCGTAGCTGGTGGCCACGTCGCGGGTGAGCGCGCCCACCTCGAAGCCCCAGGGGCCGATCTGGCCCACGGGGGTGACCTCGGCCGCGGTGCCGGTGAGGAAGCACTGCTCGAAGCCCTCGAGCTCGTCGGGCATAATGTGGCGCTCGACCACCTCGACGCCCTTGTCGCGCAGGATCCCGATCACCGTCTGGCGCGTGATGCCGTTGAGGAAGCAGTCGGGCGTCGGCGTCACCGCCGCGCCGTTCTGGACGAAGAACAGGTTGGCGCCGGTCGCCTCGGCAACGTAGCCGCGGTAGTCCATCATCAGCGCGTCCGAGCAGCCCTTGGCCTCGGCGGCGTGCTTGGACATGGTGCAGATCATGTATAGCCCGCTGGCCTTGGCGTGGCAGGGGATGGTCTCGGGGCTGGGCCGCTTCCACTTGGAGACGTCGAGCTTGGCGCCCTTGGTCTTGGCGTCGCCGTAATAGGCGCCCCACTCCCAGGTGGCGACCGCCATGTGGATGGGGTTGCGCGCCGAGGCGACGCCCATGTCGAGCCCGGCGCCGCGCCAGCACACGGCGCGGACATAGGCGTCCTTGAGCCCGTTGGCGCGCATGGTGTCGGCCTTGGCCTTCTCGATCTCCTCGACCGTCCAGGGGATCGGCATGTCCACCGCCATGCCCGAGGCGAGCAGGCGGCGCGCGTGCTCCTCGGACTTGAAGATGCGCCCGCCATAGGCGCGCTCGCCCTCGAACACCGAGCTGGCATAGTGCAGCGCGTGGGTCAGGACATGTACCTGGGCGGCGCGCCACTCCACCAGGTTGCCGTCGAACCAGATGAAGCCGTCGCGATCGTCATAGGCGCTTGCGGCCGACATGCCCTCACTCCTTCACCGAAACGGCCCCGCCGCGCGGCGCGGGGGGCGGCGCGGGGACCGTATGTTGCGTTTGCCGGGAGCCCCTGGACAGAATCTGCGCGGAGCCGGCCGCGAACCGGTAACATCGGGCTTTCAATCAGTCAATAAGACTGACATAACTATTTCACCGCTGACGGGTGGTGAATCGGCGCAGGCGATTCGGAGCGCGAGGATGGCGCAATGCGGCTATCGACCGACCATGGGCAGAGCTCGGGAGCGGCCATGCTGAACCGCTCGGACCAGCTCCTGTTCCTGACCGACGAGCAGCTCAGGCAGGGGATCGAGCTGCTGTTCTTCGCCTATCGCGATTTCACGGCCGACCCGGACGCCGTGCTCGCCGAGCTCGGCTACGGGCGGGCGCATCACCGCGCGATCCACTTCATCAAGCGCCGGCCCGGGATCACCATCGCCGGGCTGCTGGAGATCCTGGGCGTGACCAAGCAGTCGCTCAACCGGGTGCTCAGGCAGCTGATCGCCGACGGGCTGGTGGCCAGCACGACCGGGACGGCGGACCGGCGGCAGCGGCACCTGAAGCTGACCGCGACCGGCGACGAGCTGGAGCGCCGGCTTTCGGCGCCGCAGCGGGCGCGGCTGCGCCGGGCCTATTCCGAGGCCGGGCCCGAGGCGGTGGCCGGGTTTCGCGCCGTGCTCGAGCGCATGCTCAACGAGGCCGGGCGCGATCCTGTCCTGGCCCTGATCCGGCAGGAGGCGCCGTGACCGAGCCCGACGCCCCGGCACATGTCCTGGTCGTGGATGACGACGTGCGCATCCGCGACCTGCTCAAGCGCTTCCTGGCGCGCAGCGGCTATCTCGTGACGGCGGCCCGCGACGCGGCGCATGCCTCGCGGCTGCTGGAGAGCCTGAGCTTCGATCTGCTCGTGGTCGACGTGATGATGCCGGGCGAGGACGGCTTCTCGCTGACGCGACGGCTGCGCAGCCAGATCGAGGCGCCGATCCTGCTGCTCACCGCGCGCGGCGGCACCGGCGACCGGATCGAGGGGCTGGAAGCCGGCGCCGACGACTACCTGGCCAAGCCCTTCGAGCCGCGTGAGCTTCTGCTGCGCATCGCCGCCATCCTGCGCCGTGCCGCGCCGGCGCCCCGGGCGGAGTCGGCGCCCAGGACACTGGTGCTGGGCGAGGCGCGCTTCGACATCCTGCGCGGCGAGCTGAGGCGCGGCGAGGAGGTGATCCGGCTGACCACCACGGAGCAGGCGCTGATGCGTGTGTTCTCGCGCCAACCGAACCAGGCGGTCAGCCGCTCGCGGCTGGCGGCGGAGCTGGGCGGCACCGGCGGGGACGTGCAGGAGCGCGCGGTGGACGTGCAGATCACCCGGCTGAGGCGCAAGATCGAGCGCGATCCCAAGGCGCCGCGCTATTTGCAGACGGTGCGCGGCTCGGGCTACATGCTGACGCCGGACTGACAGGGGGGTCACGGCGCTTGCCCGCGGCCGACCCCGTTTACCTGCATCGTGCATCCGTCTAAGGTCGCCCCCATGTCCGTCCTGATCCTCAGCCATCCCTCGAGCCATGCCCATGTCACGCCGCCCGGCCACCCCGAGCGGGTGGCGCGCATCGAGACCGTGGATCGGGTCCTGGCCGCCGCGCCCTATGCCGATCTGCCGCGCCGGGAGGCCCCCGCCGCCACGGACGAGCAGATCCGGCGCGCCCACGACGCGGACTATGTCGAGATGATCGTGTTGCGCGCCCCGCGCGAGGGATGGGTCAGCCTCGACCCCGACACCTACATGTGCCCCGACAGCCTGGAGGCCGCGCGCCACGCCGCAGGCGCCTGCGTCGCTGCGGTCGAGGCGGTGGCCAGCGGCGAGCACAAGGCGGCGTTCTGCGCCGTGCGCCCCTGCGGGCACCACGCCGAGCGCGACCGCGCGATGGGCTTTTGCCTGTTCAACAACGTGGCCATCGGCGCGCGTCATGCGCTGGAGGCGCTGGGGCTGGAGAAGGTCGCGGTCGTCGACTTCGACGTGCATCACGGCAACGGCACGCAGGACATCTTCTGGTCCGAGCCGCGGGTGCTGTTCGCCTCGACCCACCAGATGCCGCTGTTCCCCGGCACCGGGGCGGCGCACGAGACCGGGGTGGGCAACGTCCACAACGTGCCGCTGGCCCCCATGAGCGGTGGCCACCAGATGCGTGCAGCTTACGAAAAGGTAATTTTTCCGGCCTTGCGCGACTTCGGGCCCGAGCTAATGCTTATCTCGGCCGGCTTCGACGCGCATCGCGACGATCCGCTGGCCAATCTGAGCTGGACGGCGGAGGATTTCGGCTGGCTGTCCAAGGAGATCTGTCGCATGGCGGAGCAGTGCTGCGAGGGGCGCGTGGTCTCGACGCTGGAAGGGGGCTACGACCTGGACGGGCTGGCGGAGTCGGTGCGCGCGCATCTCGACGCGCTGATCGCCCATGCGGGGGCTGCGTCATGACCGGGGAGGCGATCAAGGGGCTGAGCTTCGAGGACGCGCTCAAGGAGCTCGAGGGCATCGTGCGCCAGCTCGAGCAGGCAGAGGTGCCGCTGGAGCAGTCCATCGCGCTTTACGAGCGCGGCGACGCGCTGCGCAAGCACTGCGAGACCAAGCTGCGCGAGGCCGAGCTCAAGGTCGAGAAGATCGTCGCCGACGCCGAGAGCAAGGCCGTCGCCACCGAGCCGATGGACGGCGGATGAGGTCCCGCGTGTGACATTGCCAACGCGCGGATTATTTGCCAATTACCACACAACGACGGCTTTGAGAGGGCTCCGTGAGCGAACGTCCCCAAACACCGCTGCTTGACCGGGTCAAGACACCCGCCGACCTGCGCCAGATGTCCGACGCCGAGCTGGCGCGGCTGGCTGGAGAGTTGCGTGCCGAGACGATCTCGGCGGTCTCGGTCACCGGCGGCCATCTCGGCGCCGGGCTCGGCGTGGTCGAGATCACCCTGGCGATCCACGCCGTGTTCGACACGCCGACCGACCGGCTGCTGTGGGATGTCGGGCACCAGTGCTACCCGCACAAGATCCTGACCGGCCGGCGCGACCGCATCCGCACGCTGCGCCAGGGCGGCGGGCTGTCGGGCTTCACCAAGCGGGCCGAGAGCGAGTACGACCCGTTCGGCGCGGCACATTCCTCCACCGCCATGTCGGCGGGGCTGGGCTTTGCCACGGCGCGCGACCTCGGCGCCAAGGACGTGGGCGACGTCATCTGCGTCGTGGGCGACGGCGCGATGTCGGCGGGCATGGCCTATGAGGCGATGAACAACATCGGCGCGCTGAAGAAGCGGCTGATCGTGATCCTGAACGACAACGAGATGTCGATTGCGCCGCCGGTCGGCGCCATGTCGGCCTATCTCTCGAGCATCTATGCGCAGTCCTCGTTCCAGGACCTGAAGGCCGCGGCCGAGGCGGCCATGAGCTGGCTGCCCGAGCCGTTCCGCGAGAGCGCGCGCCGGGCGCGCGAGCTGGTCAAGGGCATGACGGTCGGCGGCACGCTGTTCGAGGAGCTGGGCTTCGACTATATCGGCCCGATCGACGGGCACGACATGGACCAGCTTTTGCCGGTGCTGCGTACCGTGCGCGAGCGCGCCCGCGGCCCGGTGCTGGTGCATTGCCTGACCAAGAAGGGCAAGGGCTATGCGCCGGCCGAGAACTCGGCCGACAAGTATCATGGCGTGGCCAAGTTCGACGTGGTCACCGGCAAGCAGGCGAAACCGGCGCCGAACGCGCCGTCCTACACCAAGGTGTTCGCCAACGCGCTGATCAGCGAGGCCGAGAAGGACAGCCACGTCGTCGCCATCACCGCGGCGATGCCGAGCGGCACCGGGCTCGACCTGTTCGGCAAGCGCTTTCCCGACCGCTGCTTCGATGTCGGCATCGCCGAGCAGCATGGCGTGACCTTCGCCGCCGGCCTGGCGGCCGCGGGCATGAAGCCCTTCGCGGCGATCTACTCGACGTTCCTGCAGCGCGGCTACGACCAGGTGGTGCACGACGTGGCGATCCAGCGCCTGCCCGTGCGCTTCGCCATGGACCGCGCCGGGCTGGTCGGCGCCGACGGCCCGACCCATGCGGGGGCGTTCGACGTCGCCTATCTGGGCTGTCTGCCCGGCTTCGTGCTGATGGCAGCGAGCGATGAGGCCGAGCTGGTGCACATGGTGGCGACGGCGGCGCAGATCGACGACGGGCCGTCGGCCGTGCGCTATCCGCGCGGCGAGGGGGTGGGCGTCGAGATGCCGGCCGAGGGCGTACCGCTCGAGATCGGCAAGGGACGGGTGGTGCGCGAGGGCACGAAGATCGCGCTTTTGAGCTACGGCGCGCGACTGGCCGAGTGCCTGAGGGCCGCCGAGGAGCTCGAGGCGCGCGGCCTGTCCACCACGGTGGCCGACGCCCGCTTCGCCAAGCCGCTGGATCGCGATCTGGTCCTGAGGCTGGCGCGCGAGCACCAGGCGCTGGTGACCATCGAGGAAGGCGCGGTCGGCGGCTTCGGAAGCCACGTGCTGCAACTCCTGGCGCATGAGGGCGCGCTCGATCACGGGCTGAAGATACGCCCGATGGTGCTGCCCGACATCTTCATCGACCAGGACAAGCCTGAGAAGATGTACGACGTCGCCGGGCTGAACGCGCCCCACATCGTCGAGACGGCGCTGAGGGCGCTGGGCGAGGCCGAGACGGCGGCCAGGGCCTGAGCCCGGGTTCGGTGCGCCTCGACCAGCGTCTGGTCGCGCTCGGGCTCGCCGAGAGCCGGGCGCGGGCGCGGGCGCTGATCGCGGCGGGCGCCGTCACGGTGGACGGCGCCATCGCCGCCAAGCCGGCGCAGGCGGTGGGCGCCTCAGCGCGCATCGAGGTTTCCGGCGATCCCCTGCCCTGGGTCGGCCGCGGGGCCCTGAAGCTGCTGCACGCGCTCGACGCCTTCGCCCTCGCCCCGCGCGGGCTGGCGCTGGACCTGGGCGCCTCCACCGGCGGCTTCACCGAGGTCCTTTTGGCGCGCGGGGCCGAGCGGGTCTATGCGCTCGATGTCGGGCACGGGCAGATGCACCCGAGGCTGGCCGGCGACCCCCGCGTGGTGAACCTCGAGGGGGTGAACGCCCGGGCGATCCCGCCCGGGCTGGTACCGCCGGTGGACTGGATCACGGCGGACCTCGCCTTCATCTCGCTCGAGAAGGCGCTGCCCGGCGCGCTGGCGCTGGCGCGGCCCGGCGCCGTGCTGGTGGCGCTGATCAAGCCGCAGTTCGAGGCCGGCCGCGCACATGTGGGCCGGGGCGGGATCGTGCGCGACGCGGCCGTGCACGAGGCCGTCTGCGCAGATATCCGCGCCTGGCTCGGCGGGCTCGGCTGGCAGGTGACGGGGACCGTCCCCAGCCCTATAGAGGGGTGCGACGGCAACCGGGAGTTCCTGGTCGCCGCACGGAAGCCCGAGCGGTGAGCGGCAAGCAGACGTGCCGGACGAGGTGGAGATCGAGCGCCTGGGCGCCCAGGGCGACGGCGTGGCCGAGGGGGGCGCGCTGTTCGTCCCCTTCAGCCTGCCCGGCGAGCGCCTGCGCATCGTGCGCCACGGCGTGCGCGCCCAGGTGCAGGAGGTGCTGGCCCGCTCGCCCGACCGGGTGAGGCCGCCGTGCGAGCATTTCGGCAGCTGCGGCGGCTGCGCGCTGCAGCACGCCTCGGATCCCTTCCTCGCCATCTGGAAGCGCGACATGGTGGCCGCCGCGCTGAGGAGCCGCGCCATCGAGGCGCCCGAGATCCGCCAGACCGTGACCTCGCCGCCGATGAGTCGGCGGCGCATCACTGTGGCCGCGCGGCGCACGCGCAAGGGCGCGCTGATCGGCTTCCACGCCATGGGCTCGGCCGAGATCGTGCCGATCCGGACCTGCCATGTGGCCGAGCCGGCGCTGGTCGAGGCGCTGGGGCGGCTCGACGAGGTCATCGGGCTCGCCGCCAGCCGCAGCGGCGAGGTGCGCCTCACGCTCACGCTCACCGAGGGCGGCGTCGATGTGGCGGTGGATCAGGCCAAGCCGATCACCGGGCCGGCGCAGGCGCTGCTCGCGGGCGTCGCGGCGCGGGCCGGGCTGGCGCGGCTGGCCTGGAACGGCGAGGAGGTGGCGGTGATGCGCGCGCCCGAGCTGCCGATGGGCCGGGCCCGCGTGGTGCCGCCGCCGGGCGGCTTCCTGCAGCCGACACCCGCGGGCGAGGCGGCGCTGGTTGCGGCGGTGCGCGAGGCGGTGGGCGGGTCGGCCCGGGTGCTCGACCTTTATGCCGGCTCGGGCACCTTCGCCCTGCCGCTGGCCGAGCAGGCCGAGGTGCACGCGGTGGAGGGCGACGCCCGCGCGCTGGCGGCGCTGGACGCCGCCTGGCGCGCGGCGCCGGGGCTGAAGCGGGTGACCACCGAGCGCCGCGACCTGGCGCGGCGGGTGCTGCTGGCGCATGAGCTCAACGGGTTCGAGGCGGTCGTCATCGACCCGCCGCGCGCCGGTGCGCGGCTGCAGGCCGAGCAGCTCGCGCATGCGGAGCCGGCGCGCCTGGCCGCGGTGAGCTGCAACCCCGCCACCTTCGCCCGCGACGCGCGCGCGCTAATCGACGGCGGCTGGCGGCTCGGCTGGGTGCAGCCGGTCGACCAGTTCCGCTGGTCGCCGCATGTGGAGCTGGTCGCCGCGTTCAGGCGCTGAGGCGGGAGGGGAGGGCCATGGCCGGAGACCTGCGCTATGGGCGTATCGCCGATTTCTATGACCTGCTGGACCTGCCCTTCGAGTATCTGCGCTACCGTCCTCTGCGACGCCGCCTGTTCGACGGAGTGCATGGCGCCGTGCTCGACGCCGGCTGCGGCACCGGGCGCAACATTCCGTTCTACCCGGCCGGCGCCGAGGTCGTGGGGATCGACCTGAGCCCGCGCATGCTGGCCCGGGCGCGCCGCCGTGCCAGCCGGCTGGGCGCGCGGGTCGAGCTGCGCGAGGCGGACGCCCACGACACCGGCCTTGCGGAGGCCCGCTTCGACGTCGTCATCGCCAGCTTCCTGTTCTGCGTGCTGCGCGAGCAGGATCAGCTGCCCGCGCTGACCGAGCTGCGCCGCGTCACGAAGCCCACCGGCGAGATCAGGCTTATCGACTACACCTGGTCGCAACAGCCGCTGCGCCGCTTCGTCATGCGGCTCTGGGCGCCGTGGGTGCGGCGCCTCTATGGCGCCTCGTTCGGGCGCGATCCGTTGCGGCACGCTGCGGCGGCGGGGCTGAGGCTGGCGGGGGACCGCTATCTCTACAGCGACATGATCCGCATGCTGGTGCTGCGCCCCGCATGAGGCGCGGCTGGGGCCGGTGGAGCCGGACGGAGCGATGCGCGCTCAGTCGATCCAGTGCACGTCCCTTTGCCGGAAGCGGATCGAATCTCCGGCCGCCAGGCCGTCGTGGCGCGCCTCATGCGGGGCGAACCCCAGCACGCGGCCGACGAAAGCGGTGCCCAGACGCTCGATCGCCGTGACCTGGGCGGAGAGGCGCTTGCCGTGATAGACGAGGACGACGCGTGTACCCTTCGAGATCGGCAGGCTCGCGGCGTCCGTTCCGTCGGGTTTGTCGAAGTCGGGCGCGTGGACCTGCGCCGCATCGACCTCAGTCAGCACATTCATGTCCCACTCCGGGGTAGCGGTCCCCTCGCTCCCGGAGCCCGGCGATCATAGCGCAGATTTCCGGTCGCACCTAGGCCCTTGTTTGACCGGGCCCTTGTTTGACCGGTCCCTTGTTTGACCGGTTCCGGCGCGCTGTGGCGGAGAACGCTCCCGAGCAAAGACGTGGCCCGGCCCCCCGCGAAGGAGGCCGGGCCGTGCGGCCGCTTCGGACAGCCATGGCTTGTGCGCGCTGGCGGGATGCACGGGGTCGCGCCCGGAGCTGCGCGGTGTTCACCATCTTGTTTTCGCGACCGGGGATCCGGCCGCTTGCGGTCAGGGTCAGACGCGCCGCCGGCAAGCACAGGCCGCCCGAGCCACCGGTTGGTCGGGGGCGGGCCCGGCCACCGGAGGCGACGGTCAGTCTGTGGGGTGTGGTCCGTTGAGCGGATGCTCGGGGTCGAGACTCTTCGGCTCCGGGTTGCCCCGCCTGCTCGGTCTCGTCGGGCGCCTGCGCGGGGGGGTGGCTGTCTGCCTTGGGGCCGTGCGCGCCCCTGACGAGGCTCCCTGCGCGGGGGCCGGACGTGATGGCGCCCTGCCGGTGGCATCCTTGCGCATGGAATCCCGTCCGGCGGTCGGATACGAAGGCGTGGGCTTGGTGCGGCGTCTGGTCATTGCGGCCGTTCCTCTTCGACATGTGGCGGGAGCCCGGTGCCTGCGTGCATCTGCACTCGCGCCGCCTCTCGATGCCCGCGCGGGACATTCGCCAGGCGCCTCACTCGAAAGATGGCCGACCCAGTGCTGCAGGCGGATTGGCGGGTTCCCGATCTCCTTGATCCTGAAGACCGCGGAACGACCGGATGTGTTCCCGGCCCCGGCCCGTAATTCGACGTGACATGCGGCAATCGGACCGTCAGAGGCTCTGTCCGCGGGAAAGCTGCGCCAGGCACCCGGAAATGCTAGAAAGCATGCCCCGCGCCGCTTGGCGCCGGGCCCCGACCGTGAAGCTGACACGTCACCCAGGAGATGCCGGGACCGGGAGGAAAAATGCGAGGCCGCGTGCGCATGATGCGCGTCCGCCTGTCTTGGTGCCGGCGGTGGCGACGGGCGCCCGCGCGGGCCGCTTCGGTTCGGTGCTGCCCGGGCTGCAGCATTGCCCGGAGGGGCCGGCCTCTATGCGCGAACCCGCCGTCGCGTTCGACGCGCTGGTTGCCCGAGGCGGCGGGGGCCTGACGTGGCCGGGGACGATCTGGGCGCCTGGATCGAGGCACGGGCATCGGGCGCCCTGCGGTCGCTGCGCCGCGCCGTCTCGGCAACTGGCCTGGTGCACCGCCGCGAGGCGTTCGGCGTGGAGGTCCGGCCGGTGCCGGGCTCGGTGCTTGCCTCGCCGCGCGGGGCCGCCTGGGACCCGGAGCCGGACTATTTTTATCACTGGCTCCGCGATGCCGCCGTGGTCATGCGCGTCCTGCCCGCGGTGCTGCGCCGCGCCGATGCCGACGGGGCGCGATGGTGGCGGCGGGCCTTCGCCGACCATGTGCGGTTCAGCCTGGAAATCTCGGACCCGGATGCGCAGCCGCTCGCCCAGAATCCGTGGCGGGCGACGACACGGCCCGAGGCACGGCGCTTTCTGCGGCCGGACGACGAGTTGCGCGCCCTGACCGGCGAGGCGCGGCTGGCCGAGCCGCGCGTCGGCGCGGACGGGCGGCCGGACTTAGAGCGCTGGGGGCGCCCGCAGCATGACGGACCGGCGTTGCGTGCCGTCACCTGTCTTGATGTGACGGCGAGAGTACCCGACCTCGGCGGCCCCGCGGTCGATTCGCTCGTTGCCCGGGATCTGGGGTTTTGCGCGCGGGTCGTGGGCGCGCCCGCGATCGGCCCGTGGGAGGAGGCGCCGCCGCGCCGCCACGGCTTCACCCTGATCGCGCAGTGGGACGCGCTGGAGCGGGGCGCGCGCTGGCGCGCGTCGCGCGGCGAGGGGCGCGAGGCCGTGCAGCTGGCGGCGGGAGCGCAGCGGGCGGCGGCGGCGCTCGAGCGGGCCTCCGACGGGGCTGAGGGGGGATGGCGCGACAGCGTCGAGGCGGGGCCCGGGGAATACGATTCCTCGGTCGTGCTGGCGATCCTGCACGCCGGGCGGCGCACCGGTCCGTTCGCGCCCGACGCGCCACGCACGCTGGCGACGGTGGCTGCGCTCGAGCGGCGCTTCGCCGATCTCTACCCCATCAACCGCGGCCGTCCTGTGCCGGCCATCGGCCGCTGGGCGGGGGATGTCTATTTCGGGGGCAATCCCTGGTATCCGGTCACGCTGGGATTCGCGGAGCTGCATTACGCGATCGCGGCCGCGGGCGGGTCCGGCGCAAGGGACGCCTTCGCCAAGGCCGAGGCCTGGATGGCGCTGATCCGCGAGGTGGCGCCGGCGGGCGACGCGCTGCCCGAGCAGTTCAACCGGACGAGCGGCGCGCCGGTCTCGTGCCTCGCGCTGAGCTGGAGCGCGGTGGCCTTCCTCGGCGCGGCGGAGGCGCGCCTGGCCGCGCTTCAGGCCGCCAGATAGGGGCTGGTGAATCCCAGCGCCCGCAGGCCCGCCTGCACCTGTGGCCGCGCCATGAAGCGGCGCCACAGAAGGCCGGAGCGGTGGTTCTCGAGCGCGATCACGATCGGCGCCTGGTCGATCGCGAGGCGGCTTTCGGCGGTCCAGTCGTGGTGCAGGCTGAAGGCATCGACGAAGCCGGCCTCGCCCCAGATCCGTGCGCCCAGCCGGTCGTGGAAGTGGCGCAGCGCGCGCATAGATTCGGCCGGCACGAAGGGCATGGAGGCCAAGGCGGCGCTGGGCGTGATGACCCCCGTGTCGCAGGTCGGCGAGTGGGCGACGTAGCCTGCGGGATCGTCGCTCGCCGTAAGGCCCCAGCAGTGCGCGCCATAGCCGCGCCAGCCATGCGGATTGGCGATGCAATGGGCGCGGTTGACCAGCGCATGGGCGCGCGCCTGCACGCCATAGTCGGCATAGGCATCGTTCAGGCCGTTCGGGTCGAGGCCGAGGAAGGGGTACTGCGACAGGAAGAGCGGCCCGCCCCGGTCCGGGCCCAGCGGCAGCGTGATGCCGCCATAGGTCCGCCCGTTGATAAAGGTCGGCGCCGTGGCCCAGCTCGCGTGATAGACCGCGGGCGGGATCGGGTGCGTGGGCGAGCCGGCGGCCAGCACGAAGACGGTCAGCGCCTCGTTCCAGCCGCGGATCGTCAGGGCGTCCGCGCTCCAGGGGCGGTCGGGGTGGCGGTGCCACATCAGGGCGCCGTCCTCGGGCCTGAGATGGGCCGCCCAGTTCACGGCGCGATAGAGTGCCTCGATGCGGGCGCTTAGATCGGTCGCCCTGGGAAAATGCGCGGCGGCTGCGAGAAGCCCCATCATCAGGAAGGCGGTCTCGACCAGGTCGCCGCCGTCGTCGCCCGGGCCGAAGGCGATCGTCCTGCCGGTCGCACCGCTGAGGAAATGCGCAAACGCGCCGTCGAAGCGCTCGGCGGTCTCGAGAAAGGTCACGACGCGCCGGACCCGGTCCTCGATCTCGCGCGCGGGGCGCCAGCCGCGCTCGGCGGCGACCAGCTGCGCCATGATGCCGAAGCCGGTGCCGCCGGTCGTCACCGTGTCCTCGAGGTCGTAGCCGAAGGCGCCGGCGCTGCGCTCGCGCGCCATGCCGCTGGCGGGGTGGCTCCACTCGGTGAAGTAGAGAAGCGTCGCCTGCGCGACCCGGTCGCGCAGTGCCTCGTCCGAGAGGCCGGTGGTCAGGGGCGCCACAGCACCTCCACTTCCTGCGTGTCCCGGCTGTTCGGCCCGACGTGGAAGACGAAACGGCCCGGGTCCCAGACCTGTTCGACCGCCTCGAGCGAGGGTGCCAGGGGATAGCGCAGCATGTCGAGGGTCACGGTGAAGGTCGCCGTGCGCGTCTCGCCTGCGGCCAGCGGCACCCGCCGGTATGCCTTCAGCAGCCGCGCCGGGCGGGTAATCCGGGCGACCGGGTCGCTGAGATAGAGTTGCACGGTTTCCACGGTGGCGCGACGACCGGCATTGGTGACCTCGATGCGAATCTCGATGCGGTCATCCGGCCCGGTGGCCTCGGCGCGGTCGGCCGCGGGCACGCCGTAGCGGACCGGCGCGTAGCCGAGCCCGAAGCCGAAGGGATAGGCGGGCGCGTCGTCGGGCAGGTCAAGCCAGCCGGTGCGGAACTTCTCGAACCGTCCCCGGAAGGGCCGGCCGGTCGGCTCGGTCGCATGGTGCACCGGCGCCTCGGCCGCATGGCTGGGCAGCGTGGCGGCGAGCCGGCCCGCAGGTTCCGCGTCGCCAAACAGGAGGTCGGCCACGCCGCGCGGCCCCTCGATGCCGCCGTGCCAGGCCAGGAGCAGCGCGTCGGCCGCCTGGGCAACCTCGCCCAGCGCGAGCGGGCGGCCGGCGAACACGACGACGACCAGCGGTACGCCGGCTGCTTTCAGCGCCTCTATGAGCCGGCGCTGCGGGGCGGGCAGGTCGGTTGTGAGGCGCGACGAGGACTCGCCGGCGTGCTCCTTCGCCTCCCCAAGTGCGACCACGGCGAGATCGGCCGCACGGGCGCATGCCACGGCCTCGGCGATCATCTCCGCCTCCCCCCGCGGGTCGATCTCGACCGTGACGCCATGCACGTTCAGCCGGTCGACCAGCCAGGGCTCGTCGACGATGTTGCAGCCGCGCGCAACGCCGAGCAACGCGCCCGCGTGCGCCTCGAGCGCGGCGCGCAGCGAGATAACGTCCTCGGCCCGGCCGTTGACGGACCAGGTGCCGAGCACGTTGGCCCGATCCTCGGCGAAAGGGCCGATCAGGACGACCTTCCGCGCATCAGCGAGCGGCAGGACACCATCGTTCTTCAAAAGAACGGCGCTGGCCGCGGCGGCGCGCCGGGCGAGCGCGCGGCCTGCGGGCGAGGGCCGCGGCGGCAGCTGGTTGCTGTCCTCCAAGCCCCGCCAGGGGTTGTCGATGAGTCCCAGCCGCGCCTTGAACAGCAGCACGCGCCGGCAGGCGCGGTCGATCAGCGCGCGGATCTGGGCGGCTGTGAGCCGGGTGCCACTGTCGGCATCGTCGATCCCGGTCTGCGCCAGTTCCGGCAGCTGGGCGAGATAATCCTCGCCCACCATGTCCATGTCGACGCCGGCCTTCAGCGCCCGCGCCACCACCGTGGCCGGGCCGCCGAGCCCGTGGGCCGCGAGCTCCCTGATGCCCGTGTAGTCCGACACGACCAGCCCGTTAAAGCCCATGCGGCCGCGCAGCCAGCCCTCGATCAGCGCCTCGTGGGCATGCATCGGCAGCTTGTTCACGGCATTGAAGGCGACCATGACGCTGGCCGCTCCGGCCCGGACACCGGCCTCGAAGGGCGGCAGGTAGACGCCGAACAGGTCCTCCCAGGCGAGGCTGGCGTTGTCGTAGTCGCGGCCGCTGGTGGGGGCGCCGTAGGCGACGTAGTGCTTGAGGCAGGCGGCGACGCGGCCCGGCGCGGCCGGATCGGGCCCCTGAAGGCCGCGGGTCATCGCCGCGGCGTAGTGCGCGGCCAGCGTGGGGTCCTCGCCGGGGCTCTCGGCCACGCGGCCCCAGCGCGGGTCGCGCGCGACGTCGATCATCGGGGCGTAGACCTGGTGGAGCCCGTCGGACGCGGCCTCGGCGGCAGCGAAGGCGGCGGTGCGCTCGACCAGCTCCATGTCCCACGAGCAGGCAAGTGCCAGCGGCAGGGGAAACACGGTGCGGTGGCCGTGGATCACGTCCTCGGCGAAGAACAGCGGGATGGCGAGCCGCGAGCCGGCGAGCGCGCGGTCCTGCATGGCGCGGGCCGAGGCGCGCGACTTCGTGCCGAAGACCGCGCCGACCTCGCCCGCCTCCAGTCGCTCGGTCAGCCGGCTGCCGCCCCCGGCGCCCGTGACCAGCCCCTCGCCCGCCGGCAGCAGGTTCAGCTGGCCGACCTTCTCGGCAAGGGTCATCTCCGCCAGCAGGCGGTCGGCGGCGTCTTCGGGCGAGATGGTCCGGCTCCTGCTCTACTCCGCCGCGATGGCGGCAAGGCCCGCATCCTCCACCGACCTGAGCTGGGCGACGCCGTCCTGGACCTCGAGCACGGCGCCGTAGAACGGAACGCCGTCGGGATCGGTCGGCGCGCATTTTCCGTGCAGCACGGCCAGGACCACGGCCCGGGGGAGTCTTTCGCGCAGGGCCATGTGGAAATCCACCGCCGCGTCCGTGTCAAGGGCCGACGTTGCCTCGTCGAGCAGCAGCACGTCGGGCTTGTGCAGCAGGATCCGCGCCAGCACGAGGCGCTGCTTCTGGCCCCCCGACAGCACGTTGCGCCAGTTCTGGCCCTGGTGCAGCTCGTCGGGCAGGGCGCAGATGAACTCGCCGAGCCCGACGCGGGACAGGGCGTAGGCCGCGGCGATGTCGTCGAAGGACTCCTCGAGCGCGGGATAGGTGACGAGCGCCTTGAGGCTGAGCCGGTCCGGCAGGTCCGGCTCCTGCCCGGCGAAGAACAGGCGCGCGCCCTGTCCGAAGGCAATCTCACCCTCGCCATAGGGCCACAGCCCGGCCACCGCCTTCAAAAGCGAGCTCTTGCCGCAGCCGTTGCGCCCGCGGATGAAGGCCCAGTCGCCGCGGCCGAGCCAAAGCCCCGGCACGCGCAGGAACGGCTCGGCGCCATGGCCGCGGTGGCAAAGCGCAATGCGCGAGAGGCGCAGGCCGGCAAACGCGTCCCGACGCTGCCGCGAGAAGCGGCTGAGGCCGGTCTCGGCGTAGAATGCGTCGCGCGCGCGCACGCGCTCGATCGCCGCGGCGAGGTCGGTCAGCCGCACGGCATTGGCGCGCAGCGTGGCAATGGCCGGCATGACCTCGATGAACCAGGAGACGTCGGTGATCAACTCGGCGGTCAGCTCGGAATTCGAGGCGAAGGTGCGGAAGCTGAGCGTGCCGGCGGTGAAGGAGGGCAGCGCCGGAAGATAGGCAAGCAGGCGGCGGGACAGGAAGGTGTAGACCTCCTTGAACATCATCATGGCCGCCGTCCAGGTGTTCTGGCGGCCCCAGGCGCGGTCGACACCCTCGTAGAGCCGCGCGTTCACCCGGCGCTGGGCCCGCTCGCCGCGCGAGGTGGCGAGTTTCGAGACCCGTGTCAGCATGCCCGCCAGCTCGCCGCGCCAGGCGCCGTCGCACCTCTGCCGCTCCAGCGTGATGCGCTCGAGGATGCGCCCGATCAGCCAGGCGACGAAGGTGATCAGCGGCACGAAGACGAGGACGAGCAGGCCGGCCAGGACGGCCGAGCCGTACTGGCCCGGCGCGAAATTGCACCAGGCGGCGGCCGCGGGCCCGAAGGCGTGACCCACGGCGGCGGAAAGCTCGCCCGCCCAGCGATCGAGCGCGGGCACCGGCGCGCTGCGGGCGATGAGCGCGGCGGAGACGAACCAGATCGAGGTGATGGCGCCCCACAGCCCCATGGCGAGGCCGATGAGGCCGCCATAGAGCCCCGTGGAGCATTCGTCGATGCGCTGGTCGATGGCGTCGGGCAGCCGCGGCTTGCGTCCCGTCGCGGCCGGGTCGGCCCGGTCGCTCATCAGGTCGAGGGCGATGCGCTCGTCCGCGAGAATCGCCGCGTCGAACCGTGCGGTGAGCCAGGCCCGGGCGCGCCTGTGAAGCGTGGTGGAGACCAGATGGCGCGCCGCCGTTCCCCCGGCGCGGGCAAGATGGATGGCGAAGAAGGCCAGGGCGCTGGTCAGCAGGACCTGCGCCGGATCGGCGACACCCTTGGCCCGGTGATAGTTGGCCAAGGAGGCCAGGAAGTCCCCGCTGGCCGTCGCTGCCCAGACGCTGGACTTGCTGAGCACCGTGGTCACCGCGAAGACGACGACGGTGAGGGCCCACGCCTCCTTCCATCGCTCAGACAACCAGTACGCTGACACCAGCCCCCAAAAGCCACGCATCCTTCCCATCCGCGGCCCTCCACGCCGACAGATGCGTCCACCCTGCCCGCCGCGCTCAGCGCACGGAGCTCCCCCGGCACGGGCCGGTCGCAAAGATGTTCGTTGGCACTGCTCTTTCTGCCTAGCACCTGCCGCGTCTTTGCGCGGCTTGGATCGCCAACAATGATTTCAGCAAACCGGGTGCCTGAGTCCAATCTATTCCTGCGATGCGCCGAAATTCGACGAAACGAAATGCAGCCGTGGCATTTTCGCCACGGCCGGGCGTTCCCGCCGGGTTCGATCGCTTCGGACGATCGGCTGGCGTGGCCTCCGGTGCGGCCGTGCGCTGTGCTCAGGCCATGACGCGCAGGCGCGCAACGGCGGGGGCGGGCTGCGCAGCACTTGAGAGCCTGCCGCCCAGGAGGCCGAGCAGTTCGGCCGAGGAAAGCATTGCGATGGTCTCGTCGCGGTTCATCCAGCGAATCGCCTGGAGCGCGTCCGTCGCCGCTTCGATCTTCGCTCGCGCCGTGATCGCGGCGAGGCGCTTGTCCTCATCGCAAGGCTCGGGCTCGCGCGCGGGCAGCGTCGCCGCATGGGCGGCGCAGCGTGCCGGATCCCGGGCCAGGTCGAGCACGCTGGTGTCCGAAACCTCCTCCAGCTTCCGCCGCACCGCGGCCGCCCGGACCGCAACCTCCGGCGCGGCGCGGTCCTCGGGGATCGCGAGCAGCCAGGCCGCCCGTCCGATGCGGGGATCGCCGCTTATGCGCGACAGGACCGGGGCAGCGATCCATCCGGCGAGGACGGGCGCGACCCAGATCGACATGCCGGGCGCCAGCTCGAAAAGGGCGATGGCCGGAACGAGCCCGAGGACGACATGCCACTTGTGGCACGCGATCGCCTCGGCCCAGGACAGGACTTTTCCGTCGCGGCACTGCGCCGACCATCCGCCGTCGACGCCTGCCACGATCCCCCAGAGCTGGCGAACCTGCATCAGCATCAGGACCGGCGCGAACAGCGCCGAGAGCACGATCTCAAGCAGGGCCCCGCCCACGATGTTGAGCGGGCCGCCCAGGCGCCGGCGCAGCTGCGGCACAAGGATGGCCCGCACGGCGCCAAGGATCTTTGGCAGGAGAAGGAGCCCCATCGACAGCGCGAACAGCCAGATCATCCGATGGGCGTCGAAGATGGGCCAGTCGGGAAAGAGCTGAAGCCGGTTGGAGAAATACTCGCGCTGATAGATCAGGCTCTGCCCGGTCAGCAGCGCGCCGGTGACCAGCATCGCCAGCCAGATTGGCGACAACAGATAGGAGCCGATGCCGATCGCGAAGTGCAGCCGGTTGGACAGGGTGAGGCCGCGCGCGCCGATGACCTTGGAGTGCTGCAGATTGCCCTGCGCCCAGCGCCGGTCGCGCACGGCGAAGTCGATCAGCGAGGGCGGCGC
>NZ_JBZSYN010000161.1:0-6826 GCF_058622915.1 Thermohalobaculum sp.
CTGCGCCGGTCGCTGACCAACGAGCTGCACGCCCGGCCCGCGCCGGCGCTCCAGGCGCCGGGCCGGGTCGTCTTCCTCGCCGTGCAGCCGGCCGAGGGCGCCGCCGATCGCGACCCCGAGGCCGACCGCGCGCATCTGATCGACCTCGTCGACCGCCACGGCGGCGCGCACCCCGCGCCCGACGCCGGCCAGCACCTCGCCGAGTTCGGCCGCCTGCGCCTGAAATGGGAGCGCCACACCGAGTTCGTCTCCTACACGCTTTACGAGGAGGGGCCGGCCGACGCCCTGTTCGGCGCGGGCCTCGCCCGACAGTTCCCCGAGGACTGGCTCGCCCGCGCCCCGGGCAAGGTGATCGCGGCCATCGAGGTCGAAGTGCTGCGCGCCGACGACCTCGCCGCGGCCGAGGCCTTCCTCGCCCGCGAGCTGATGCGCGTGCTCGCCCGCGACAGCCTCGCCTGCGCCCGGGTGATCGACGGCAACGCGCTGGCCGCGGGCGACTTCCGCATCCACGCCGACGGCTTCACCCGCTTCGCCGTGATCGTGCACGGGCCGGCCGGCCCGCGCCGCATCGGCCGCGTCGTGCAGCGCCTGATCGAGATCGAGAGCTACCGCACGCTGGCCATGCTGGCCCTGCCGCTGGCGCGCGACACCGCCGGCCGGCTCAACGAGATCGAGCGCGAGCTCTCCGCGCTGGTAGCGCAGTCCGCCAGGGGCCGCGACGGGCCGCCCGACTCCGAGGTGCTCGCGCGCCTGACCGAGCTGTCGGCCGAGATCGAGGCGCTCGCCGCCGCCTCGGCCTTCCGCTTCGGCGCAGGCGGCGCCTACGAGGCGATCGTCGGCGAGCGCATCGCCATGCTGCGCGAGCAACGGCTCGAAGGCCGCCAGCTCTTCTCCGAGTTCATGAGCCGCCGCTTCAGCCAGGCCATGCGCACCTGCCACGCCGCCGAGCGCCGCTTGCGCGACCTGGCCGAGCGCGCCAGCCGCACCGCCGAGCTCCTGCGCACCCGCGTCTCGGTCGCCGTCGAGGCGCAGAACCAGGAGCTGCTCGCCTCGATGAACCGCCGCGCCGCGATGCAGCTGCGGCTGCAGGAGACAGTCGAGGGCCTCTCGGCCGTGGCCATCAGCTACTACGCGGTCAGTCTGGTGAGCTACCTGCTGGCGCCGCTGGCCGAGGCAGGCGGCATCGGCAAGACAGTGCTGACAGCCGCCGTTGTGCTGCCCGTGGTGGCGCTGGTGTGGCTGTCGTTGCGGCGCATCCGCCGGCGCATCGGCACCGGCGGCTGAGGCGCGCTGCGCCGCGCTCAGTGCCCCTTGCGCCCGATCTTGGCCTTGCGCCCGCCGCCGAACAGAAACCAGAAGGCGCCGATCACCGCAACCGCGATGAAGAACAGCGTGTTCTCGTGGATGACGCCGAGGATCATGCTCGGATCCTGCGCCGGCGCCGCTTGCGCCGCCTTCTCCACATGGGGCGCCTGCTTGAAGCTGGGGCCCGTCGCGTCCCCGCCCAGCTGCGCCCAGGCCGCGGGGGCGAAACCGGCTGCGAGCACGAAGGCCGCGCAGGCCATCGCGCCCAGGCGGACGCGCACCGCCCGCCAAACTTCCATGGCTTTCGTCATGCCAGATCCCCACCGAAATCCGCACTCGAGCATAGCCGATTGCCGGGGTCGGCTCAACCGCGGCTTCGCCCGGCGCCGCGGGCGCCGCGCCTCAGGGCAGCGGCCGCGGCTTGCCCTCCTCGTCGATCGCCACGAAGACGAAGGTCGCCTCGGTGACGCGGAAGTGCTCGCCGCCCGGCTGGCGCGTGACCCAGGCCTCGATCGCGATGGTCATCGAGCTGCGCCCCTCGCGCACCATCTCGGCATGCATCGCCAGCACGTCGCCGATCTTCACCGGCCGCTGGAACTGCATGCCGTTCACGGACACGGTGGCCACCCGCCCCTGAGCCCGGCCGCGCGCCAGCACCGAGCAGCCCAGATCCATCTGTCCCATCAGCCAGCCGCCGAAGATGTCGCCGTTGGCGTTGGCGTCCGCCGGCATGGCGATGGTCTGCAGCGTGATGTCGCCCTTCGGCCCGCTCATCCCGCACCTCCCGAGGCTCCAGGCGGTGGAGCTTGCCCCCGCGCCGGCGCCGCCGCAAGCGCCGCGCGCCGGCCGAACTGGGCCTCGCGCCAGATGGCGTAGAGCCCGGCGCCGATCACCAGCCCCATGCCGAGCAGCATGAAGGGGTCGATGCGCTCGCCGAACACCAGCGCGCCCACGATCACCGCATAGACCGTCTGCAAATAGGTGAAGGGCTGGATGCGCACCGCCTCGGTCGCCTCCAGCGCGGCGATCAGGCAATAGTGGCCGCACATCGCCACGGTGGCATGCAGCATCAGCACGGCCCAGGCCGCCGGCGTCATGGGTGTCCAGAAGAACGGGCCGACCAGCGTCAGCGCCACCGCCCCCGCGACGCCGAGATAGAAGAAGGCCGGCGCCGCCGAGCCGTCGGCGCGGCTGACCATGCGCGTGGTCACCGTGTAGGTCGCCATCATGCAGGCCGCGAGCAGCGGCAACAGCGCGGTGGGGCGGAACACCGCGAGGCCCGGCCGCAGGATCACCAGCACGCCGACGAACCCCACCGCGATCGCGCTCATCCGGCGCCAGCCGATGCGCTCGCCCAGCACCGGCACGGCCAGGAGCGTCGCCAGCAGCGGGTAGAGCGCGAACATCGACTGGGTGGCGGCCAGCCCCAGCCGCACGAAGCTGGTGACCATGACGATGATCTGCACCGCCAAGAGCACGCCGCGCACGCATTGCAGCAGCGGCATGCGCGTGCGCATCGCGGCGCGCAGCCCGCCTGCCCGGCGCGCCGCCACGACCGCGACGAAGGCGGCGAACAGCCAGTAGCGGATCATGATGAAGAACTCGGGCGGATAATAGGTGCCGAGATATTTCGAGGTGCCGTCCTGCACCGCGAAGCAGGTCATCGCCAGCAGGACGAAACGGATGCCCCGCCCGGGGCGGGAGGTGCCCGGCACAGCAGCCCCGGCGGCCAGCCCCTGAGGCGCCACGCCCGCTCAGAAGAAGGCCTGCAGCCCGGTCTGGGCGCGGCCGAGGATCAGGGCGTGGATGTCGTGCGTGCCCTCGTAGGTGTTGACCGTCTCGAGGTTGATCATGTGCCGGATCACCTGGAACTCGCCGGAGATGCCGTTGCCGCCGTGCATGTCGCGGGCGAGCCGGGCCACCTCCAGCGCCTTGCCGCAATTGTTGCGCTTGACGAGCGAAATCATCTCGGGCGCGAAGCGGTGCTCGTCCATCAGGCGGCCGACCCTGAGCGCGCCCTGCAGCCCCAGCGCGATCTCGGTCTGCATGTCCGCGAGCTTCTTCTGGAACAGCTGCGTCTGCGCCAGCGGCCGGCCGAACTGCTTGCGGTCGAGCCCGTAGGCGCGCGCCGCGTGCCAGCAGAACTCGGCCGCCCCCATCGCCCCCCAGGCGATGCCGTAGCGCGCCCGGTTGAGGCAGCCGAACGGGCCGCCGAGCCCCTCGGCATGGGGTAGCAGCGCCTCCTCTCCGACCTCGACGCTGTCGAGCACGATCTCGCCGGTGACCGAGGCGCGCAGGCTCAGCTTCTTCTCGATCTTCGGCGCCGACAGGCCCTTCAGGCCCTTGTCCAGCACGAAGCCCCTGATCTTGCCCTCGTGCGCCGCCGACTTGGCCCAGACCACGAAGACATCGGCGATCGGCGCGTTCGAGATCCAGGTCTTGGCGCCCGTGAGCCGAAAGCCGCCGTCCACCTTCTCGGCCCGGGTCTTCATGCCGCCAGGGTCCGAGCCCGCGTCGGGCTCGGTCAGCCCGAAACAGCCGATCCACTCGCCGCTGGCGAGCCTGGGCAGGTACTTTTTCCTCTGCGCCTCCGAGCCGTAGGCGTGGATCGGGTGCATGACCAGCGAGGACTGCACCGACATCATCGAGCGATAGCCCGAATCGACCCGCTCGACCTCGCGCGCCACCAGCCCGTAGGAGACATAGCCCGCCCCGGCGCAGCCGTATTCCTCGGGCACGGTCAGGCCGAGCAGCCCCAGCGCGCCCATCTCGCGGAAGATCTCGGGGTCGGTGCGCTCCTCCTCGAAGGCCTCGACCACGCGCGGCTGCAGCTTCTCCTGGGCGTAGCCGCGCGCGGTGTCGCGGATCATCCGCTCCTCCTCGGTGAGCTGGTCCTCGAGCAGGAACGGGTCGTCCCAGGCGAAGGCGCTGCCCTTCGCGGCGGTTCGGGCGGTGGATTGCTCGTTCATGGCGGGGCCTCCGGGCCTGGCGCGCCGAACCTACTCCCGGGCGGGGGACGCGGCAACCGGCGGGCCAGCACGGTTGTGATGGCCGACAGCGATTGCCCGCGCCCCGCCGGCCGGGCTATGCAGGGGCCATGGCTTCCCGCGTTCGCCCCCTCTGGCCGCTTCGCGCCCGCGGCTCGTGGTTCAACCTCGCCTGCGCGCTGCTGACCGCGCCGCTGCTGCTGGCGGCGGCGCTCACGCTCGTCGCCTTCGCGATCTACAGTGCCAGCGAGCCCGACAGCTCGCTTGCCTTCTATGCGACGGGGCATGCGGCGGCGGCCTTCCTCATACACCTGTTCAGCTTCACGGTGACGCTGGGGGTTGCCGGTGTCGCCGTGCTCTGGGGGTTCGGTCTCGCGGGCGTCCTCGCCTGGCTGGCGGCAGGGACGGTGACCGGGGGGCTCTTCGCCGTGGGCACCGGGCTGATCTCGGGCGGCGGCGTGCAGCGGGGGACGCTGATCGTGGCGGCGCTCCTGGGGCTCGCGCTGTTCGCGCTGATCCGCTGGCTCGCCGGCGTCAGGCGCCGCTGATCCGGCGCAGGCCGCGCGCCCAGATCAGGTGACGGCCGGCCTCGGCCCGGCGCAGCACGCCGACCGCGGCGAGGTCGGAGAAGCCCGGCAGCGCCGCCAGCGCCTCGGGCAGGTGCTCGACCCCCTCGGCCGCCGCCGGGATGGCCAGCACCGTGCCGTCGGCGCCGACCAGCCGCCAGACCGGGTCGTGGCCCGGCGCCGGCAGGTAGATCTCGACCCGGACGATCTGGTCGAGGTCGACGAAGCCGCCGCGCCAGGGCCCCATATAGCCGATCTCGCCCTCGCGGATGACCACGATGCCCGGGCCCTCGGCCGAGCGCCAGGCCAGCGCGCCGAGCAGGGCCGCGCGCATCCAGAACAGCGCCAGCACGGCCCCGGCCATCGCCATCCAGCCGAGCGGCGCCTCCCAGCTCAGCCCAAACCACAGCGCCAGCCCCGCCACGGCGGCCGCGATCGCGGTCTCGCCCCAGCGGCGCAGGGCGCCGGCCGCGGCGGGGGAGAGAAAGCTCACCGCCAGTCCCCCAGCGCCGCCTGCCACAGCGCCAGCGCGGCCACGGCCGCGGTGTCGGCGCGCAGGATGCGCGGCCCGAGCGAGACGGCGAGGCTGAAGGGCTGCGCCGCGAGCCGGGCGCGCTCCGCGTCGTCGAAGCCGCCCTCGGGCCCGATCAGCACCGCCCAGGGACCGCCCGGACCGGCCTCGGCCAGCGCCGCCGCGGCCGGAGTGCCGGCGCCGCTCTCGTCGCAGAAAAGCAGCCGCCGGGGCGGGTCCGACTCTTTCATGTCTTCTATAAGACCTGTAAGAGTTAACGGGTCCGCCAGCGCGGGCACGCACAGCCGCCCGCACTGCTCGGCGGCCTCGATCGCGTGGGCGCGCAGCCGCGCCGTGCGCACCCGCTCGGCCTGGGTGTGGCGGGTGATGAGCGGCACGATGCGGCGGCAACCCAGCTCGGTGGCCTTCTCGACGATGAAGTCGGTGCGCGCCTTCTTCACCGGCGCGAAGGCGAGCCAGAGGTCGGGCGGGTCGGCCTGGGGCCTGAGCCGCTCGCGGCAGGCGAGGGTGCCGGCGCGCCTGCCGGCCTCGGCGACCTGGGCCAGCCACTCGCCGTCGCGGCCGTTGAACAGCATGACCCGGCCGCCCGCGCCCAGCCGCATGACCGAGAACAGATAATGCGCCTGCTCGCGGCTCAGCGCCAGCTCGGCCCCGGGCGCCAGCGGGGCCTCGACGAAAAGCCTGATTTTCGCGGCCGGCTGTGCCATAACGTGCCCCGATGACCGATGCTCCAGATAACAGCGCCGGGGCCGCCGACGGAAGGGTGCGCGACGCGGTCGCGCGCAACTGGGTCGACCGCTCGGCCCCGCCCGCCTGGCGGCCCTATCTCAGGCTGGCCCGCGCCGACCGGCCGATCGGCACCTGGCTTTTGCTGATTCCGTGCTGGTGGGGCATCGCGCTGGCGATCATCGCCACCGGCTGGCGCTGGGTCGACCTGTGGCTGTTCCCGGCCTGCGCCATCGGCGCCTTCGTCATGCGCGGGGCCGGCTGCACCTGGAACGACGTGACCGACCGCAACATCGACGCGGAGGTGGCGCGCACGCGCTCGCGGCCGATCCCCTCGGGCCAGGTCCAGGTGTGGCAGGCGCTGGCCTTCATGGTGGCGCTGGCGCTGGTCGGGCTGATCGTGCTGGTCAGCTTCAACCGCTTCGCCGTCTGGCTGGGCGTGGTCTCGCTGCTGCCGGTCTGTATCTATCCCTTCGCCAAGCGCTTCACCTGGTGGCCGCAGATCTTCCTCGGCATCGCCTTCAACTGGGGGGCGCTGCTGGGCTGGGCGGCGCACACGGGGGGGCTCGGGCTGCCGCCGGTCTATCTCTACTTCGCCGGCATCGCCTGGACGCTGCACTACGACACGATCTATGCCCACCAGGATCGCGATGACGACGCGCTGATCGGGGTCCGCTCGACGGCGCTCTTGTTCGGGGCCGAGACGCCGA
>NZ_JBZSYN010000162.1:0-10298 GCF_058622915.1 Thermohalobaculum sp.
CCAGCGGCCCGCGCGTCAGCCGCTGCATCCGGGCGGGCCATTCGGCCCGCGCCGCGGCGGCGCGGCAGGCGGCCTCGTCGAAGCCGAGCTGCCTGAGCGCAGCGATCGCCATGCCGGCATTGTCGAACTGGTGCGCGCCGGGCAGCGCCGGCGGGTCGAGGTCGAGGAGCCCCTGCCCGTCCTCGTAGACCAGCCGGCCGTGCTCGGCGCGCACGCTCCAGTCCTGCCCGTGCAGCATCAGGGGCGCGCCCAGCTCGGCGGCGCGGGTCTCGATCACCGCGCGCGCCGCGTCCTCCTGCGGGCCGACCACGCAGGGCACGCCGGGCTTGAGGATGCCCGCCTTCTCGAAGGCGATCTCGCCCAGCGTCTCGCCCAGATACTGCTGGTGGTCGAGCGAGACCGGGGTGATCACGGTCAGCGCCGGGCGGTCGATGACGTTGGTGGCGTCGAGCCGGCCGCCCAGCCCGACCTCGAGCAGCGTATAGTCGGCGGGCGTGCGCGCGAAGGCGAGATAGGCGGCCACCGTGGTGATCTCGAAGAAGGTGATCGGGCGGCCGGCGTTGACCCGCTCGCATTCCTCCAGCACGGCGGCGAGCTCGGCCTCGGGGATCAGCGTGCCGGCCAGCCGCACGCGCTCGTGGAAGCGCACCAGATGCGGCGAGGTGTAGGCATGCACGCGCTGGCCCGCGGCCTCCATGCCGGCGCGGATCATGGCCAGCGCCGAGCCCTTACCGTTGGTGCCGGCGATGTGCACCACCGGGGGCAGGCGGCGCTGCGGCTCGCCCATCTCGGCGAGCAGCCGCCACACCCGGTCGAGCGTGAGGTCGATGATCTTGGGGTGCAGCGCCAGGAGGCGCTCGAGGATGGCGTCGCTCGGCTGCGGCGCGCGGGCAGGCTCGTCGGCCGGCGTGCTCACCTGGGTCGGTCCTTCGGTTCGGTCCTTGACGTCAGTCCCTGGGCTCGGTCCTCGGGGGCTCGGTCCTCGGGGGCTCGGTCCTCGGGGGCTCAGTCCTTGCCGGCCTTCGCCCCACTCTTCGCCGCCGCCTTGGCACCGGCCTTCTCCCCCGCCTTCTGCGCGGCCTTCGCCTCGGCTTCGGGCGGCGCCGCGGCATCGTCGCCGGCGGGCGGCGCCTGCGCCGGCTCGGGCGTCGGCCCGGTCAGCTCGCCATGCACGATGGGCGGGCGGCCCATCAGCATGTGCAGGATGCGCCCCAGCTCGCCGCGCATCTGCTGGCGCGGCACCACGCGGTCGATCATGCCGTGATCGAGCAGGTATTCCGAGCGCTGGAAGCCCTCGGGCAGGGTCTCGCGGATGGTCTGCTCGATCACCCGCGGCCCGGCGAAGCAGATCAGCGCGTCCGGCTCGGCGAGGTGGATGTCGCCCAGCATGGCGTAGGAGGCGGTGACGCCCCCCGTTGTCGGGTTGGTCAGCACCACGATGTAGGGCAGCCGCGCCTCGCGCACCATCTCGACCGCGATGGTGGTGCGCGGCAGCTGCATGAGCGAGAGGATCCCCTCCTGCATGCGTGCGCCGCCCGAGGCGGTGAACACCACCAGCGGCGCCTTCAGCTTCACCGCGGTCTCGGCCGCGGCCAGCATGGCATTGCCCACCGACATGCCCATGGAGCCGCCCATGAAGCGGAAGTCCTGGGCGGCCGTTACCGTCCTGAGCCCGAAGATCTCGCCCTGGGCGACCAGCATCGCCTCGTGCTCGCCGGTCTTGCGTCGCGCCTCGCGGAGCCGCTCGGTATAGCGCTTCTCGTCGCGGAAATGCAGCGGGTCGGCCAGCGCCTCGGGCACCTTCACCTCGGTGAACAGCCCGCCGTCGAAAAGTGTCGCGAAACGCTCGCGCGGCGCGATGGCCATGTGGAAGTTGCAGTGGGTGCAGACGTAGAGCGCCTCGCGCAGCTCGCGATGGAATACCATCTGGCCGCAGCTGTCGCACTTGGTCCAGAGGTTCTCCGGCATCTCGCGCCGCTGGAAGAACGACTTGATCTTCGGCGGCACGTACTCGCTGATCCAGTTCATGCAGGCTCCGCGGCTGTGTCTGCTGGGCCCGCTTCATAATCCGATGCGGGCCGAGGCGCAACGCGGGGCGCGCAAGACGGGGTGCGCAATGCGGGGGGCGCGACGCGGCGCCCCTTGAGTCGGCGCCGCGCTTGGCGCAGTCTCTGCCCCGGCTGACGAGGAGAAAGCGGCGATGAGAGAGCGGCGATGAGCGGCGGCATCTGGACCTTCTTCAACGACGCCTGGCACGAGGGCAACACGCCCCTGTTGCGCGTCGGCGACCACGCCACCTGGCTGGGCTCGATGGTGTTCGACGGCGCCCGCGCCTTCGAGGGCGTGGTGCCCGATCTCGACCGCCATTGCGCGCGCTGCGCCGAGTCGGCCACGCGCATGGGGCTGGCCCCGCCCGTGACCGGCGAGGAGCTGGCGGCCATCGCGCGCGAGGGGCTGGGCAGGTTCGCGCCCGACACGGCGCTCTACATCCGGCCGATGATGTGGGCGACCGAGGGCCTGTCCCACATGGTCGCGCCCGACCCCGAAAGCACGCGCTTCGCCGTGATGCTGGCGGAGAGGCCGATGCCCGAGCCGCGCGGCTTCTCGATCACCGCGACGCGCTTCCGCCGGCCGACCATCGAGACCATGCCCACGGACGTGAAGGCCGGCTGCCTCTACCCCAACAACGCCCGCATGCTGCGCGAGGCGCGGAGCAAGGGCTTCGACAACGCCATCGTGCAGGACATGCTGGGCAACGCGGCCGAGACCGCGACCTCGAACATCTTCATGGCCCGCGACGGCGAGGTGCTGACCCCGATCCCCACCGGCTGCTTCTTGAACGGCATCACGCGCCAGCGGGTGATCGGGCTTCTGCGCGCCGACGGCGTGACGGTGCACGAGACCATCCTGACGCTCGAGGACTTCGCGAGCGCCGACGAGATCTTCTCCACCG
Organism: Thermohalobaculum sp.; assembly: GCF_058622915.1. NCBI lineage: Bacteria > Pseudomonadati > Pseudomonadota > Alphaproteobacteria > Rhodobacterales > Paracoccaceae > Thermohalobaculum > Thermohalobaculum sp. The sequence continues at coordinate 2,954 of NZ_JBZSYN010000162.1, forward strand.
GCAATGCCGGCAAGGTGCTGCCGATCACGCGCTACGAGGAGCGCCACCTGCAGATCGGGCCGATGGCGCGGCGCGCGCGCGAGCTCTACATGGAGTTCGCGCACGCCGGGTGACTTGCCGGTCGCGGGACTTGCCGGTCGCGTCACGCCGTATTACACTGTGATACTCGGCAATACGGGAGCGACGCGATGGGCAAGGTGACGCTTTCCTTCCGCACCGAGGCGGAGGCGCGCGACCGGCTGGACCGGCTGGCGGCGGCGCTGCGGCGCGACCGCAGCTTCCTGATCAACGAGGCGATCGAGCAGTATCTCGCCCAGCTCGACTGGCAGGAAGCACAGATCCGCGCCGGCATCGAGGAAGCGGACCGGGGCGCGTTCGCGTCCGACGAGGAGGTTGAGGCAGTCTTTGCCAAGTGGCGCAAGGTATGCGGGTGAGATGGACGCGCCGCGCGCTGCGCGAGCAGGATGACGCCTTCGAGTGGATCGTCGGGGAAAATCCGGTCGCGGCGCGGGACGTGATCGACCGGACGCATGCGGCGACACGGCTGCTTTCGGACAACCCTCGCCTGGGCCGCAAGGGACGCATCGCGGGGACGCGCGAGCTCGTCATCTCGCGCACGCCCTATATCGTCGTCTACCGGATCGGCCGCGACGACGTGGAAATCCTCGCCGTGATCCACCAGGCGCGCGACTGGCCGGCGCGCCTGTGAGCCGCGCCGGTGCGCGCGCGGCCCGCGCTCAGACCCCGTGCGCGGCGTCGGCCAGGGTCTTGACGAAGGCCAGGACGTCGGCGGGGGCGTCGCCGCGGCCGATGCGCTCGACGATGGCCGAGCCGACCACGGCGCCGTCGGCGACCGAGGCGATGGCCGCCGCGGCCTCGGGCGTCTTGATGCCGAAGCCGACGCAGACCGGCAGCTCGGTCGCGGCCTTGATGCGCGCGACCTCGGGCGCGACCGCCGCGGCCTGGGCGGCGGCGGCGCCGGTGATGCCGGTGATCGAGACGTAGTAGAGAAAGCCCGAGGTGTTCTCGAGCACCTTCGGCAGCCGCCTCTCATCGGTGGTCGGCGTGGCCAGCCGGATGAAGTGCAGCCCCGCGCGCGCGGCCGGCAGGCACAGCTCGTCGTCCTCCTCGGGCGGCAGGTCGACGATGATCAGCCCGTCGACGCCGGCCTGCCTGGCCTCGGCGAGGAAGCGCTTCACGCCCATCGAGTAGATCGGGTTGTAGTAGCCCATCAGGATGATCGGCGTGTCGGCGTCGCCCTCGCGCAAGCTGCGCACCATGGCGAGCGTTTTCGCCATGGTCTGCCCGGCGGCGAGCGCGCGCTGACCGGCGAGCTGGATCGCTGGCCCGTCGGCCATCGGGTCGGTGAACGGCATGCCCAGCTCGATCAGGTCGACGCCGGCGCCGGGCAGGCCGCGGATCAGCTCGAGGCTGCGCTCATGGTCGGGGTCGCCGGCCATGACGAAGCTGACGAAGGCGCGCCGGCCCTGGGCGCGAAGCCTCTCGAAACATGCGTCGATGCGGGACATCGCTTCCCCTCGGTCCCAGATGCCTCACCAGGGCGCGGCGCGGGCCGCGCCTCAGCTCTCGTCCTTGCGAAAATACTTCTTCTCGCGCGGCTTGCCGTCCCAGCCGGTGCGGCGCGGGCGGTCCTCGCCCCGGTCGCTACCCCGGTCGCCCCCCCGGTCGCCCCCCCGGTCGCGGTCGCCGCCGCCCGGCGGGCGTCGGCCGGCGCCGCGCGGCGGCCGGTCGTCCTCGCGGTGCTCCCACTTGTTGAGGAGCCGCTCGTCGAAGCGGTCGCGGCCGATGCTGCCCTCGTGGCACCAGATGCAGGCGACGCCGGCCTCGGTGACCTCCTCGACGCACATGCGCATGGAGCCCGATTTCAGGACCACCAGGTCCCCTGTGCTGAACTTTGCCATGATGTCCTTCAGATCTTGTCGCCGAGCGCCTCGGCCACCGTGTAGATGTCCTTGTCGCCGCGCCCGCACATGTTCATCACCAAGAGATGCTCGCGCGGTAGCGAGGGCGCGATCCGGGCCACATGGGCGAGCGCGTGGGCGGGCTCGAGCGCGGGGATGATGCCCTCGGTGACGCAGGAGAGCCGGAAGGCATCGAGCGCCTCGCGGTCGGTGACCGAGACATACTCGACCCGGCCCGCATCGCGCAGCCAGGCGTGCTCGGGGCCGACGCCGGGATAGTCGAGCCCGGCCGAGATCGAGTGGCCCTCGAGCACCTGCCCGTCGTCGTCCTGCAACAGGTAGGTGCGGTTGCCGTGCAGCACGCCCGGCCGCCCGCCGGTCAGCGAGGCGCAGTGCTCCATGCGCGCGTCGACGCCGTGGCCGCCGGCCTCGACCCCGATGATGCGCACGCCCGCGTCGTCGAGGAACGGGTGGAACAGGCCCATGGCGTTCGAGCCGCCGCCGATGCAGGCGACCAGCGTGTCGGGCAGCCGGCCCTCGCGCGCCAGCATCTGCTCGCGGGTCTCGCGGCCGATCACCGACTGGAACTCGCGCACCATCTCCGGGTAGGGGTGCGGGCCAGCCACCGTGCCGATGCAGTAATAGGTGTCGCGCACATTGGTCACCCAGTCCCTGAGCGCCTCGTTCATGGCGTCCTTGAGCGTGGCGCGGCCGGCCTTGACCGGCACCACCTCGGCGCCGAGCAGGCGCATGCGGAAGACGTTGGGCTTTTGCCGCTCGACATCCGTGGCGCCCATGAAGACCACGCATTTCAGGCCGAAGCGGGCGCACACCGTGGCGGTGGCCACGCCGTGCTGGCCGGCGCCGGTCTCGGCGATGATGCGCTCTTTGCCCATGCGCCGCGCCAGCAGGATCTGGCCCAGCACGTTGTTGATCTTGTGCGCGCCGGTGTGGTTGAGCTCGTCGCGCTTGAAGTAGACGCGCGCGCCGCCCAGCCGCTCGCTCAGCCGCTCGGCGTGGTAGAGCGGCGAGGGCCGCCCGACATAATGCGTCCACAGGTCCTGCATCTCGGCCCAGAAGGCGGAGTCGTTGCGGGCGCGGCCCCACTCGGCCTCGAGCTCGAGGATCAGCGGCATCAGCGTCTCGGAGACGAAGCGGCCGCCATAGATGCCGAAGCGGCCGCGCTCGTCGGGGCCGGCGCGGAAGGTGTTCGGCTTGTCCTGGTTCATGGCTGGTCCTCCGGCGACTCGGGGGTTTCTTTAGCGGCAATGGCGGGCGCAGTCGATGGCCGATCGCGCCTAGAGATCGCGCTTGAGGCCCCAGTGGCTGGCCGCGAAGCCGAGGCGCTGATAGAAGCGAAGCGCGTCGGCGCGGCGCCGGTCCGTGGTCAGCTGCACCAGCTCGCAGCCGGCGGCGCGTGCGCGCGCGAAGGCGGCCTCGAACAGCGCCCGGCCGATGCCCCGGCCGCGCCGGTCGGCGCGCACGCGCACCGCCTCGATCTGTGCCCGCGCGGCGCCGCGCCGCGACAGCCCGTGGATCACCGTGACCTGCAGGCAGCCCAGGAGCGCGCCCGCCTCCTCGGCGACCAGATAGACGTTGCCGGGCTGCGCCGACAGGGAATCGAAGGCGCGCCGGTAGGCGGGGTCGCCCGGCGCCTCGTGGCCCTTGTCCAGCCCGTCGTCGGCCAGCAGCGCGACAATGGCCGCCAGATCCGCCGCGCGGGCCTCGCGCACGATCACGCGGCGCTCGCGGCGCGGATGAAGGCGGTGATCTTGCCGAGGTCCTTGACGCCCGGCGCGCGCTCGACGCCCGAGGAGACGTCGACCTGCTCCGCCCCGGTCAGACGCACGGCCTCGGCGACGTTCTCGGGCGTCAGCCCGCCCGCCAGCATCCAGGGCCGGCCCCAGCGCCGCCCCGCGATCAGGCGCCAGTCGAAGCTGAGCGCGTTGCCGCCGGGCAGGTAGGTGCCGCCCTCGCGCAGCCCCCCGGTGGGCGGCTTGGCGTCGATCAGGAGCTGGTCGGCGACCGCCTCGTAGGCGGGGATCTGCTTGAGATCGGCGGCCTCGCGGATGCCCACGGCCTTCATCACCGGCAGGCCGAAGCGCGCGCGCAGCGCGGCGACGCGGTCGGGGCTCTCGGCGCCGTGCAGCTGCAGCATGTCGAGCGGCACCGCCGCGACCAGCGCGGCGAGCATGGCGTCGCCGGGGTCGACCACCAGCGCCACGCGCGTGACGCCGGCGGGCGCGGCCGCGGCGACCTCGCGCGCCGCCGCCAGGTCGAGCGCGCGCGGCGAGGGCGGGTAGAACACCAGCCCGACATAGGCCGCGCCCTCGCGCGCGGCGTGCTCGACCGCGGCGGCGCTGGTCAGGCCGCAGATCTTGACGCGCATAGTTGCAGGTCCCGGTTCTCGGCCCCGGCCGGGCTGGGCGTCAGCCGACGGGGATCCGGGGCATCTCGTCGGCGCGGTCGCCCAGCTCGTTCTTCAGCCGCGCCACCTCGCGGCGCAGCTCGACGATCTCGCGCCGCTTCTCCTCGGCGACGCGGCGGTGCTTGCGCTCGCGGAAGAACTCGACGATCTGGCCGATCACGATGCCGACCAGCACCGCGCCCAGGATCACCACCGCCAGCGGGATGCCGGTGACGCCCCAGCGGTCGCCGAAGATGGGGCGCGGCAGCAGGTAGAGATCGACCGGGGCCATGTTGGCCACGCCGACGACGATGAGTACCGCGGCCAGAAGGCCGAGCACGATCAGCTTGATCGTCCGCATTGACGTCTCCGATTCGGCGGGCCGCTCAGCCCTTGCCGTTCATGCGCTCGCGCAGCTCCTTACCGGCCTTGAAGAAGGGCACCCTCTTGGCCGGGACCGGGACCGACGCGCCGGTGCGCGGGTTGCGGCCCATGCGCGCGTCGCGGCTTTTCACCGAGAAGGCGCCGAAGCCGCGCAGCTCCACCCGGTCGCCCCGCGACAGGGCCGAGGTGATCTCCTCGAAGACCACCGACACGATGCGCTCCACGTCCCTTTGAAACAGATGGGGGTTTTCCTCTGCGATCTGCTGGATCAGTTCCGACTTTATCATTCGATCCCCCGGTCGGGTGGTTGTGATTCCCGGCTCTCCCTTAGCAGCGAACAAAGCTGCCCCCGCCCGGCCTCCCGGTCAACGCCGAACGTCTTTTTGTCTATTGCACAACAGCATACAGTCGAGGCCCCTGGTATACAACGGGGCGATCCGGAAGCAACAGGCTGGCCAGGCTGCGGCCGACGCTGCTCAGCGGCCAGGGCAGCCCGGAGGTGTGCCAGTCGTAGTCGCGGACCGCCATGTCGCGGGCGATGCCGTGCTTTTGCGCCAGCCAGTCGCGCGCCGTGCCCTCGCCGCCGATGGCGTCGATCAGCCCGCGCTTGAGCGCCTGCCGGCCGGTGAAGGCGCGCCCGTCCGAGTCGTCCTCGAGCGCCGCGCCGGTGATGCCGCGGCGCTTGCTCACCAGGCCCTTGAACCAGGCATAGCTGTCGTCGATCAGCGACCGCTCGGCCTGGATGGCGCCGGGCGCGGGCGGCGAGGTCATGCTCGGCTCGGCCTTGAGCGGCTTGCTCTTCACGGTGATGAAGCTGACGCCGATCTTGTCGAGGAGCCCAGCTATGTTCGGCGTCTCGGCCAGGACGCCGATCGAGCCGGTCAGCGTGTTGCCGCGGGCCACGATGTGGTCGGCGGCGAGCGCGGTGATGTAGCCGCCCGAGGCGGCGACCTCGGACATCACCGCGACCACCGGCTTCTTCGCCGCCACGGCGCGCAGGTTCTCGTAGAGCGCCTCGGAGCCGGCGACGCTGCCGCCGGGGCTGTTGATGTCGACCATCAGCGCCTTGATCGAATCGTCCCGGGCGATGCGGTGCAGCATGGCGGCGCGGTGGGGATCGGCGAGTATCAGCCCGCTGACGCGGATGCGCGCCACATGGTCGCCGGTGATCGGCGCGGCGACGCGCGGGATCACCGCGAACGCCGCCACCACCAGCGCGGCGATGGCGAGGATGCGCCAGAACGTCAGGCTGCGCCGCGCCCGGCGCCGCTCGAGGATGAGGTCCGCGGTCGCGCTCATCGGGGGCCAGGCGACGGCCGCCGGGCCGTCACTTGTCCTCTTCCTGCTGCTTCTTCAGCGCAGCCCCCAGGATATCGCCGAGCGAAGCGCCCGAATCGGACGAGCCGAACTGCTCCACGGCCTCCTTCTCCTCGGCGATCTCGCGCGCCTTGATCGACAGGCCCAGCTTGCGCTGCGCCCGGTCGATATTGGTGATCTTGGCGTCCACCCGGTCGCCGACCGAATAGCGCTCGGGGCGCTGCTCGGAGCGGTCGCGGCTGAGGTCGGAGCGGCGGATGAAGCTCTTCACCCCCTGGTACTCGACCTCGATGCCGCCGTCCTCGATGGCGCTGACGCTCACGGTGACCACCTGGCCGCGCTTGACCGTCTGCATGACGTTGCCGAAGGGGTCCTCGGCGAGCTGCTTGACGCCGAGCGAGATGCGCTCCTTCTCGACATCGGTGTCGAGCACCACGGCCTTGACCATGTCGCCCTTCTTGTACTCCTGGATCACCTCCTCGCCGGGGCGGTCCCACGACAGGTCGGACAGGTGCACCATGCCGTCGATGTCGCCCTCGAGCCCGATGAACAGGCCGAACTCGGTGATGTTCTTGACCTCGCCCTCGACCTGGGTGCCGGACGGGAACTTCTCGGCGAAGCTCTCCCACGGGTTGCCCAGGCACTGCTTCAGCCCGAGGCTGATGCGCCGCTTCACCGGGTCGACGTCGAGCACCATCACCTCGACCTCCTGGGAGGTGGAGACGATCTTGCCCGGATGCACGTTCTTCTTGGTCCAGCTCATCTCGGAGACGTGCACCAGGCCCTCGACGCCGGGCTCCAGCTCGACGAAGGCGCCGTAGTCGGTGATGTTGGTCACGCGGCCGGTGATGCGCATGCCCACCGGGTACTTGGCCGAGACCGACTCCCAGGGATCCGACATCAACTGCTTCATGCCGAGCGAGATGCGCTGGGTCTCCTTGTTGACCCGGATCACCTGCACCTTGATGGTCTCGCCGATCGAGACGATCTTGGAGGGATGGTTGACCCGGCGCCAGGCCATGTCGGTGACGTGCAGAAGGCCGTCGACGCCGCCCAGGTCTACGTAGGCGCCGTAATCGGTGACGTTCTTGACCACGCCCTCGACGATGTCGCCTTCCTTGAGCTTGGCGACGATCTCGGCGCGCTGCTCGGCGCGGCTCTCCTCCAGCACCGCGCGGCGGCTGACCACGATGTTGCCGCGGCGCCGATCCATCTTGAGGATCTGGAACGGCTGCGGAACGCCCATCAGCGGGCCCACGTCGCGCACCGGGCGGACATCGACCTGGCTGCCGGGCAGGAAGGCCACGGCGCCGCC